>NZ_BAAJYS010000019.1:0-32349 GCF_057543315.1 Acidovorax sp. KPB24-07 | reverse complement strand
CTGCGGCGCGCGCCGCGGTCCAGCAGATCGAACGGCGCCAGCGGGCCAGCCGCGGGCGCGATGGCCGCATGCACCTCGCCGCCGCCTGCGGGATAAAAGCCCCGGCGCCGCAGCGTGAGCTCCAGCCCCGCGCCCAGGCGCCGCACCAGCGGCGCGAAGGCCCGCTGCAGGAAGTCGAACGGGGGCGCCATGGGGTTGTGCGTGCCGCCCGAAAGCTGCACCCGGCTGGGCCCGCCAGCCAGCATCAGCGCGGGCAGCACGGTCTGCAGCACCAGCAGGCAACTGCCGGCCCCGGCGATCGCGAAGGCGTAGTCGCCCGCCTGCACCGGGCCGGGCGTGAACTGCAGCGCCTGCGATCCCAGCTCCGCCCCTTCTGCCTGCCCGCCGCAGACCTGCACCGCCGCCTGCACGCAGGCCAGGTGCTGGCGCATCAGTCCTGGCTTGGGCCGGCCCGCGCGGATGCGGTCGATGCGCAGCGGCCGGCCGGTCACCATGGACAGCGCCAGGCCAGTGCGCAGGATCTGCCCGCCGCCCTCGCCGTGGGAGCCGTCGAGGGTCAGCATGGCACGGACCCTTCGGCGCCGCCATGGGCAGGATCGAAGCGCAGCACAGTGTCGTGCAGCAGGGCGTCCAGCCCGGCATGCCCGGCAATGGGCAGGGGCTGCACCGGCTGCGCCGCATTGGCGGCCAGCTCGGCCTCGATGAATGCGTGTATGCCGGGCCAGCGTGGGCTGGTGGCCGACTCGTTCGCACGCATCTTCACCGCCAGCAGGGCGTTGATCTCTTCGATGAGCGCCGCATCGCGTTGCGCATCCAGCGTGTGCTGGGCCAGTTCGGCGAAGCGCATGGGCGGCACTCCGGGGCGCGTGCGGATCCATCGCGCCGCCAGCAGCGGGCGCAGCACGTACAGGTATTTCTTGTAGCGCACCACGTTGGCCTGCAGGTGCTCGCGGAAGTTCTTCTTGGCCATGGAGGCGTAGTGGTGCCAGGCCTTGGCGTTGGAGAACACCTGCGCCGCCAGGGCGCGCACCTGGGCCATCGTGTCCGCCGCCTCGCGGTAGACGACGGGCGAGCGCAGCCACTCCAGCAGCGTGGGGTTCGATTCGCGCATCAGCCCGAGCGCTTGCGCAGGTCCCAGCCGTTGATGTCCAGGTCCCCGCTGATCGGCACCTCGATGACGTCGCGCCCGGGCGAGACCGTGAGGTACCAGGGCAGGCGGTGCACGTAGAGAAAGCGCACGTCGTAGTCGCTGTCGGGCGACGCGAAGCCCAGCCGCGGCTGCCCGATTCGCAGGCGAACAGGATGGTGACGGCGTGCTGCGCCTCGATGTCACGCAGCGCATCCATGATCTGCCCGCGCATGGCGGGCTCGATCGGATGGGCGGAATGAAGCCGTTCTCGGGGTTCTGTCTTTTGCATGTCCATGCTTTCAGCGCACGCTCCTCGTGCGTTGGTCTTGATCCAATGGTGGGCCGTGGTGCGCTCGCTATCCCTTCACGCACACCACCTGCTTGAGCGTGTACACCACTTCCACCAGGTCTTCCTGCGCCGCCATCACGGCGTCGATGTCCTTGTAGGCCATCGGGATCTCGTCGATCACATCGGCGTCCTTGCGGCATTCCACCCCTTCGGTGGCGGCGATCTGGTCGGCGATGGTGTAGAGCTTCTTGGCCTTGGTGCGGCTCATCTTGCGGCCCGCGCCGTGGCTGCAGCTCATGAAGCTCTCCGGGTTGCCCTTGCCGCGCACGATGAAGCTCTTGGCGCCCATGCTGCCGGGAATGATGCCCAGTTCGCCGGCCTTGGCGCTCACGGCGCCCTTGCGGGTGATGAACACGTCTTCGCCAAAGTGCGTTTCGCGGCTCACATAGTTGTGGTGGCAGTTCACCGCTTCCACATGGGCCTCGAAGGACTTGGCGATCACCTTGCGGGCGGCCGCGATCACGCGCTGCATCATCACCTCGCGGTTGGCGCGCGCGAACTTCTGCGCCCAGCCCACGGCGCGCACGTAGTCGCCGAAATACCGGGCGCCTTCCTCGAAGTAGGCCAGGTCCTGGTCGGGCAGGTTGCGCTGGTGCAGCTCGGCATCCTTCTTGGCCAGCTCGATGAAGTGCGTGCCGATGGCGTTGCCCACTCCGCGCGAGCCCGAATGCAGCATGAACCACACGCCACCGTGTTCGTCCAGGCACACCTCGATGAAGTGGTTGCCGGTGCCCAGTGTTCCCAGGTGCTTGTGGTGGTTGGTGTTGGCAAAGCGCGGGTAGTCCTCGCAGATCGCGTCGAACTCGCCCTTCAGGGCGGCCCAGGCCGCATCGCTCTCATCGGGCGGCGTTTCCCAGGCGCCCTTGTCGCGGCCCATGCGGCGCGGGTTGCTGCCGTGCGGCACGGCCTTCTCGATCGCGGAGCGCAGCGGGCCCAGGTTGTCCGGCAGGTCGTTGGCGTGCAGCGTCGTCTTGCACGCCATCATTCCGCACCCATTCTTACTACAAGGTAACTGTTACTGGGCGGGTGGCCCTGTGTATTTGCTGGTTGGGGGTCAGGTAACAGTTGCTCCAGCTTTCAATCGCCCACAGACACGCATCACCCGATCCTTCTCTCGGCGGATTCAACCGGTCATCGCAACATCGCTAAGCTCAGCCAGTTTCGCGGCTAGTTCCCCACGAGCGGTGGCACAAGATAACCCTTTCTGACCATCACAAGCAATCAAGTGATGAGTCTCAGCGAGCGGCCAGTCTTCTGTGTCGTCGTCGAGTGCGATCCACGCCCTTGGTTGGCGACGACGTACGTCGGCGACGATCTGCGCTCCGCGAGACATTGATTTAAACGCAGACATAGCCCAAGGGTCGGCCCCGTGGACAAGTTTGTGAAACGTACCTCCGACAAAGCGTTGCTGCAGCTTCTCAGGAAACCATTTAAGCGTCTTTCCATATCCGGGCTTGACGCACCATGAACTGCTGAGAACCAGTGCTACTTTGGGGAACGGCTCAAGCGCCTCCTCTAGATATTCAACCCACTCAAAGAGTTCGTGCCCAGGCGCTTCGCGTGGCGACATAAAGATGCCCCGACGGTGGTGCCACATGACGGCGTGATGGTGCAGCACCCCATCAATATCAAGGTACAGAGCTATGTCGAGAGGGACACGGTTTCTGTGCGCATGCAGTGGGACGTTGGGCTCTGCTTCGCTTTGGTCATTTATTGGAAGGGCCCCCATTCCAATCATCGGTGTCGCCTCCTTTTGTCTTCCAGATGTTGCAAGGCGGTACAGCCGCTCTGTCCCGTATGGTTCTGGCTTCCAACGACTAGGGAATCGATGGATCGCGGTCAGGTTTCTCCGCTAAGTGAGCAACCAGCGCTCTAAGGGTGGCCTCGAGATAGCTTGAGCCGGAGGCAGCTATTGGCCCTATCTCGCATATCACCAGTCCCTTACTTACTCGGAAGGTCGCACCAAGTTCTTTTGCCATCCCAAAGGGGACCTCCGCGTCAGTCCGCTCAAACGATCCATGTCTTGTCGACGGGTTCGATCCAAAAATCACAATGCTGTTCTCGTCCTCGGAGTGCAAGGCAAAGGGACCGCGCTCAGTACCAATCACTTCGAATCCAGCAGCCCGAGCAAATACATACTCGAGTCGTACCCCGGTGAGCGCGTCCTCTTGGCGTGCCATCGTTCTGCCTCCTTTTGCGTATACAGACATAAGAAAAGCTCTCCCCCTTACTTGGTACAGGTATTCCGGTGTGAGAGAACTTGCCGGCCGACTTTCAGTTGCTTCCTGGGAGTCCATTGACCGGCCCACGAAGGTTAGATCATGGAGATCAAGATATGCATTCTATGGTATGCCAATAATAGATGGTTTATTTTGTATGGCCATCCAGAAGAGACTGTTGCCCTTTCACGAGTGCTTGAGATGGACGCAGTTGAGGTTTGGAAGATTGGTCTAGGCCTTGTTGTACGAAGTCGCCGCCAGCAGCGCGCGTTGTCCCAAGAGGTGTTCGCGCATCATGTGGGGCTCACCCGCAACGCTATTCAAAAGCTTGAACGTGGGGTCACGAATCTTAGTTTTGAGAGCCTCTTGAAGGTGGCCGCTGCTCTGGAGGTCAAGCCGGCGGACCTCTTGAGAGATGTGGACGAGTTGGTCTCTGATAGACCATTGTTCGTGAAGGCTGTTGCGGAATTGGAAGATCAACGCAAGAAAGGCAGGCCACCTAAGGCGGGCCTCTAGTCGTCGCACCGCGAGCTTGAGACCCTGGGGGCTGGCGCCGCGGGCCCTGGTTGGACTATGGGCGGTTCATGAGCAACCTAGGCCCTGTCTCTCGTTCGGGTTAGCAGGATTTCTGAGCATGGGCCCAGCTAATTAGGGTTTGCCTGAGGCATCGAAATTTCCGAAGCCATCTCTACGAACTAGCCATTTCCGGCTCTGTTTCGCATCCTAGGTCCGAGGGCGAGAGCATCGTGGCGCCGGTGTCCGGAACCCTCAGCACCAATGAAGCAGCCATCGTCGTGCGCGCCGCGGTCAATGGGGCCGGCATTGCGTCTCCAATCTCAATCTACAGCAGGGAAGAAGGCCTGCAGATGCTCAAGCAAGGTGAGATTGCCTACAAGGAGACAATGCTGAGCGGGTGTGCCAGCACGACGGCATGCGGGGTAAATCCAATCGAATGGCTACCTGTAGAGTGCCTTGAGAAAGACTGCCGAAACATGGTGTTGAACCCTGTCAAGTTCAACCGGGTCCTCAAGGCGCAGGAGTCTCGGTTCGCCTACTTGGAAAGATCGACACCTGAGTCGATTGAGTTCAGGGCAGAACGTGCGACATTGAATGCCTTGAATAAGGCGAAGAGCCGGTACTTCGGCGCGACAACATGAGTGATGCAATCGGTGATTACTACGGTGTCCTTGAGCGGCTGAAGCGCAAGAAGGACAAGATCAACAACGACACTGTGGCGCTAGAGGCCGGTCGCAAGAAGGGCAGCATCAAGAAATCGCGGCCACAACACGCGGACCTGATTAAGGCTATCGACGCTGCAAGTAGAGACGTCGCCGCAGAAGTGCCGTCTGCGAAGAATGTCCAGGCGGACTTGCGCGCACAGAAGAAGCAGCTGCAGACACAATTGGACGATGCCTTGGAGCGCGAGCTATCGCTCGTCAGGGAGGTTTTCCCCCTCAAACGCGAGCTTGCAGCTTTGCGTGGTGGCAGCGTGATTCCAATCCGCCGCAACTCGGTCGTTGCGCCTAAAGCGTAGGCCTTAATGTCAATGAGAAGCGCATGCCTTTGCCGGACGTATTGAACACACTGAAGCTGTTTGAAGAGTCACTAGCGAATGGCATGCCGGTCCAACCCGGAGCGCTTGACCTCAGCCTGCTGGTCTGGGCAGATGAGCCTAATGGAAAAATTCGAATGTCGTACGCCTACGTCGCAGGTGCGAAGGTGGTCGCATTCGTCCAATTCATTGCGATTGGCATTCACGAGGGCGTGCCGTTGTTCCACGCTGGTTGGGCCGTTGCAGAGGCCTACCAGGGGCAGGGGAGAGCGCGAGACATTGTGCTGGCTGCCCTGAAGGAGATGCGCCACGGGTACCGCCGTGCTGGGCTGCCATCTTTCTATGTCGAGGCCGCCGTTGCCCTGGACAACATCGCCTCGCAGAAAGTCGCCGAGAAAGTCCTGCTAGCACCACTCTCGACACAGGCAGACGACATCACCGATGAGCCCATCCTGCACTATCGGCGCCGGATTGACGCAAAAACCGAACTTTAGGCCGCTATGCCAACTTCCAAATTGAAGCCAAGAGGGTTCAATGTTGACCACATTCGGCTAGGTGACATCGTGCTCACCACAAGCAGTTCCTTTAAGAGTAAAACCATCCAGACGTTCACCCGTGCGGACATATCCCACGCCATGCTCTGCGTCGGCCACGGAAGCGTCATTGACTCCACCATGGAGGGCGTGCAGGCGCGCAACCTGTCCCGGGTGGTGATTGAGCCGGGTTGTAACGCCTATGTGCTTCGGGCTAAGAGGGCACTTTCCTCTGAGCAGATGAGCGCTGTAATCGCATACGCCCGGGGGCACATTGGCGTGAGCTACAGCCTCGGCGATGCCGTGAAGAGCCTGGGCCTCAGGGTCATCCCGGGCCGCAAACAGTTCTGCTCCCGATTGGTGGCGCAAGCCTATGAGTTTGGCGGGGTGTATTTGTCCAAGAATCCTGCGTTCTGCACGCCGGGGGACCTTCTGAGGTGCGGATCGTTGGTATCTGTGCTCGATGCCATGTTTGAGTTGTCTCCCGAGGAAGAGGCCGCTCGCAGGGACTCCGATCCAGTGAAAGAGATGCGTGACGCCACCAATGCACTTCTCAAGGGCGCTCGCAAGATCGCGCCTCGTATCGAATCTTTGAACGACATTGATACACACCTGATTGAGCATCCCGAAGATGATGCTCGGCTGGTTGAAGTTATCCATGCGTCCGGATACCTGGAGCTATGGCGTAGGCAAGTGGTTAGGACACCATGGCTTTATGACCTAGACCAACTGATCGCGCACCATGTGCCGGAAGCTAGGGCTCAGAACTACTGTGCAGATGTGGTCGAAGAGGAGGTTCGAAACCCTAGTCACTACGCGCAGATGCGTGCTGCGTACGTGGGGTACCACCTCCAATACCCGCTGGAGTATTTCCGTTTGCAGGTCGAGCTCTACACGGCCTTGGCGAAGAACCATACCCAGCGGCTGAGAGTTGCCATTACGTTTCTCGAGCGCAAAGGTCTGCTGACTGCTGAGTACACTCCGCCAGTGTTGCCGCATACCCTTGAGTGGTACCTTTCCCTCGCCAACTGGGACCCGCGTTTGTCACTCAAGGTCTCTCAGGCTGTGCAAGCGGCGGGAGAGAACACGGCCATATGCACCATGTGTTCGAGCGAACCCACTCGAGACTACATCGCGGTCACTTCGCCCCCTGCAGGTCCTGGGACATACCGGCTCTGTGATGACTGCTATGCCAGGCACTCAGTGGATGAGCCGCTGATGCCATTCCCCGCGAAATAAGGTGTCCGCTATCTGCCGGCTTGGTCGGCATTTCATATCGTATTTCGTATTGCTCGAATACGATATGAAACTCAGCGGACGCGAGACCTTGTTGCTAATCGTCCCTTGACTCCATCAGAACATGAATACAAAAACGGCCTTGGACAAAGCACAACTGAAACGCCACGGTGGTATCGACCCAGCCGCTCTTGCGGCTGCCTCACTGGCTTCTGCTGTCGCGACGCTTGCACAGTCGGGGCCATACACTCCCGTGACGACCATACTTGGCATCACCATCCTTTTTCTCGTGTTGGCCTACGACATTGATCCACATCGCACGATGTTTCAGAGTGCTGCTTACAGCTGCGTGGCAGGCCTAACGACTCTCCTAGCGGCAGGATTCCCATTGGAATGGGGCTTTACGCAGTTCCAACGGCAAGAGTTGCCACAGTGGGCGCACTGCATCGTGTGGGCTACGTTCTCGAGCATCTATTTCTGGATTGATAAACGAGCTCGGGCATCAACCTAAGGTTATCCGCCTTGCGACTTAGCCAAGCCCTAAACTGCCCCGATGACAAGTCCCAGCCCGGCGCTCCTTCAAAAAATAAAGAAAGCCCGTGCCAGTGCTCCTGCAGACCTGCCGCTCGTGCGCTCGTGCGCCCAGGTCGTGCTTATCTGGGCCTTCAACGAAAGAGGATTTGATGGAGCTGTCTTGCAGCTCAAAGCAGACCACGGCGCTCGCTGGTCGCTGACAACCGCGCTCCAACTGCTTTCTGGCCGCCGCGGCGAGTTCGCCGCTGAAGTCGGCACCCCTGAGGAACGCCAGACCCTTTACTTGGCGCACCTGGTGGCCAAAGCCGTCTGCAGTGATGCAGGCTTGGGTGCTGTTTGCCGGCCAAAAGAGGCTGACCTGATAGAGCTGCGCCGGCTTTCTGCCTCCGCGAACATGCAAACCGTCCCCTCATCTGCGTCTGGGCTGCCAAGCATCTTGTAAGGTCTTGATTCGAAGGAGTTTTTGGACGGGCTGCCTCCCATGGGCGCTCCCCGCCGCGCCTGGTTATGCGTAGTATTTGAAGTTGTGGCGCCACTGGTCCTGCGTCAGACCGGGGTTTGCAAGCAAGATTTCACCCACACGATCCGAATACTTGATCGTGATCGGGCGGCCCTCGCCCAACTGACACGAGTTGTAGTTCAGCTTGGTCAAGCCCAAGATGTCCTTCGCAACCTGCACGATGTCTCCATCACCGAACTGGATGGTCACGGAGAGAGGCACAGGTACTTCAAAGCCGTCATAGGTCGCGATACGCGGCTTGAACCCGTTGGTGTAGAGCAGGCCATGACGAGGTGTCTTTTGCCAGAACACACCGCGCTGGACAGGATGCTGACCGCGCTTGGCCACATCAGGATGCTCGTCGTACCTATACAGGCGTTGCCCACCGCGGTCCTGCTTCACGCGGATTGAGATGAGCTTCACACCCTCTGGAACTGCCCGGAGGAAGCCTTTGTATTCCTCAGGGGTGATGCCGGAGTGCGTGTGCAGGAAAATTTCCTTGAGTGGCCTACCGTCTTGTTGTCTGTAGGTTTCGATGGTCCCGCGCAGCAGTGCCTCCGCCTTCTCAGGGGGCAGATGGAACTCATTGGATTTAGGTGAAAACCACGGGCCAAATTCACCAACGAACACCACGCCGTCACCGCTGTCGAGGAACATCTGCGCAGCACAACACGCCGTGCGCTTGTTCTCTGCAAGCTTGTAGGCCAGGCCGACATAGCAAACGCCATCACGAGCCCAAGGCGTCTTCCAAGGCTTGGCTCCGCACTTGTAATAAATGGCCGTTGAGAAGTTCCAGAGCCGGTCGGAGAGGGGGTTGGTTCCCTTTGCGCCATCGCGAACCTGCGCGGTGATATGAAGAGTCGACTCCTTGATGATCTGCACCGGGAGGTCGTGGGCCATCAGTCGGCCCTTAAGCTGCCTACGGAAGTCTGGAGAGTAGCCTCGTGACTCCACATAGGAGTCCATCGAATCCAGCACTGCAGTAACTTCCGGCTCGTCCATGTCGAACATGGACTTCTGACCTGAGTCCCTGTCGAGGATCGCTTGGCGGAGAAACGCAACCTCATCGGCGCTACGCTTGATGTCGCTCTGCTTGCTGAACGCGACCGACGAGTTCGGTCGACAGTTCTCGTAGACCTCATCGGGCACCACGCATATTGCAAGCGCAGGACGGGCGTCGAGCTTCTTGACCTTGTCGACTTGCTCAAGGTAAAGCCGTGACACGGCGAAAGCTCTGTCGTGCTTATCTGCCTTGCGCGAAGCGTCCGAGAGCAATTGCCCATCCACCGAATAGCTGCGAACTGGCTTTGGCCACTTCACCCCAAAGGCAACGTCAAAACCAGGGTAGGGCGGCCATGCCCGATGTCTTGCTGGATCGACACAAGCAGCGGAGGAGTTCAGTGCATCACACCAGGCATTCCACGCTGCGATCCCCCTATCGGTCCCAATGACGATGTTGTCGGGCATCTGGCTGCGCGTCTCGGCTGGGCCAAACAATGCGAGTCCATCGTGTGGGTCTTCCGCTGTCTGCTGATGGCCAAACTCAAGGAGAGGCTCACCGAAGAAATGGAATTTGCTGCTCATGCGGATTGCTTTTCTGGTTGTGGATCGCTGGATTCCGCAGAGTCGTCTTCCTCTCCATCCCGGGACTTGAACTCGGCGATTTCCTCGCCAAGGTCAACCATGCCAGAAAGCGCCAGAACATCCAGGCTGACCGGGCACTCCCATCGAAGCGGCTCGCTACTCATAACCACCGAGCGCTTGTCCTCGCCATAGCGCACCTCACCAACGCTTGTCTCCAGGGCCTGAACAACGCCCAAAAGACGAGAGAGCCAATCCTTGTTCCACCAGCTCTTGGTGACAGCCTTCCGGCGCCTACCGATGGCCTTTAGCTCGTATACCTTCCCGTCCAAGTCAGTAGGGCGCACGTAAATGCGCACAACGACGCTCCATGTCCCATCCAGATCGTGGTGAGGCTGGAACAAAGGCGCGAGGTGGTAGTTAAAGAGCGATGCGCGATCCCCCCAGCCCAGTGTTCGTGTACCGGTCAACGCAACCCGAGTGTTTCGACCGTCGACGTGGCGGATTCTCTGATTCCATTCGAGCTGCTCCCGCTTTGGAAAGTAGTAGAGATCGCGGTCATCGCAATACTCAAGACCTTTCATTCCGCAAACCACCGAGAGGCTACGGCGAACAAGCTCCTTCGCAACGTCCTCGGTCTTCTTGCCGTCCCGTTCAGGTGAATCGGTCCATACGAACTCCGGCGTGCGGTACTGCCTGGCTGTCTGGATTGAATCGGGCGGTGGGGGCGTGAATGCTAGTAATCGATAGGGGTTGGTTTCGACGAATGCCCACTTCTTTCGCAGTGCATCGCGTTCAGCCGAACTCATTGCCACACTGAGGTCATAGATGAGCATCGTCTCCGGTAGCTGCAACGTGAACACGTTTGCAAATACTGGTTCAGGCTTTGCGAGGGTGACGCTTGTCGGCATGTAGTCGCCCAGGGCAATGCTCTTGCCTTGCTCACTCTCGAAGTCAGGTTGGATTCCTAGCGTGGCCATACGCTGCAGGACTTGCTGAAGGCCATCATTCCACGAAGATGAGAAGTCCGCAGGCAGAACGCCCCTCAATCTAGAAGGCAGGTGTGAGTGTGCCCCTACCGACGCTTGGCACGGGAGGACCAGGGAGTCTTTCGATGCCGCCAAGCTGCAGCGTTCAAGGAACAGTTCATCCGCGACGCTCGCTGAAGACGCAATAGGCAAGTATTGCTTCGCTCGAAGCTCAATCAACTTCCTGACGCTGTCATCAGGGTTCTCCCCAGCCAGCGGCGCCGTACCGCGACACCAGGTCCGAAATCCAGCGAGTGTCAGTCGCCGCGAAAGCCACGTGGCTAACGCGTGGTCAGCATCCATGTGGTCGATGACGAGGGTGTCGCGACTCTCGGAAAGCGACTCCCCGCCGGACTGTGGGAAGAACGGTGGTGCAAAGATGCTTGAGTGCTGTGCGACCAGGTGCCTCTGTGGCGACGCAAGAAGGGATCGGAGTCGCTCAAGGTCGAACAAGTCCAACGTCCACCCAAACTCTTGCTCCACCATGTTGAACGCGGCGTCCTTTTCGGATGCATTCAGCTCCTGTGTGCATACGAATACGAAGGTATCGGGGTTATGGTGAAGCTCCCGAACTCGTGAACAGTCGTGCTTTAGCTTAGCCTTCCAGTCCCCGCGTACCGTGTATGCGAACACGATCTTCCGCCCGGTCCCGTCCGCGCGAATGATGGCGTCGCGCCCACCATCCCCTGTACCCCCGAGAGGGTCTATTCCCGGGTAATCGGTACCAGCGAGGAGCGCGGTGCAAAGGCGTTCGAAGTCTCGGTATGACGAGACGCGCTCAAGACAATAAGTGAGACGGTCAGCAGACATCTGTTAAGCATACGGTGGGGCAAGACGGACTGGTGAAAATCTAGTTCCTACCGTAGGGCAGTGTGCTCAAGCCGCCATTCAGGTGGGGACTTCGGGGCCTATGGCTGCCACAGTGGGCCGTCGAGTCGACTTGCGTTTCGGTTACCACGACGACCGCGACGATAAAAACTACAGAGGGCCAGGGCGGTACTCGTTCTCACGCAGTTCCTAGACAAACACGGGCGCGGCGCTTCACAGCGTGGCGCCCGCAACATCCACTTCCTCGGTTAACGACCGCGGTTCGACTGGGACACGACCGACCCGGCCAGCGTCTTTGTAGTCGCTGAGGAGCGCGAGTTATCGAGTGCGGCCGAGGCGCGGCCCTCAAGCTTTGCGCCCGTCTGGGCAGTCGACCCGGACTGCCGTAGGGCCGACCCGGCCAATGAGCGCTGAAGCCCGCTGGCCGATCCACTCTGAAGCGTTTTGCCCGCGAGGCTTGCTACGCCAGAGGATGTCTGCTTTGTATTGGAACCCATAACGAAACTCCTTTACTTGCTAAGCATGCTGCTGGATGAATCAACAGTGGGTGGGACTATATGTAGCGTTTTGTTGGTGGTCAATACACTACCTATAGCGCCCTAGTAACATAATGTGTCTGAGTTTTGGAGGCGGAGTTCCTCGCGCTAGTGTCTTCTGCAAAGAGAACGCAGACCCGTGAGCTGAGCTGCGGGCCACTCAAAAGAGTGCCACAAGCCGCTGTCGTCGTTCTGGAAACGATGAGATCAGAACAGCCCGCGATGAGTAGACGTTAGTCCAGTGAAGCTCTCACCCATCGGCTGCAAGATGGCATCAGCAATAGGCTGGAGCTGCGTGGTCAGGTCGTGCTCGTGGTCGATGCGAGACCGCCGCGCTTCCAATGGATCGGGTCCGCTACTGGTCATGACGTATTGAATCCAGCCCCCACGCTGATAGCGCATGGGCCGCCCGAGACGAGCGTTGTACTCATCGGCGAGTCGCGCCGCGCGCACCTCGCAACGACATCGCGAGATTTCCACTGACTTCGCCAGTGGCGGGCTGGATGTACTGAGAGACTGATGTGCGCGGGGGAGGGCTTCCGACGTCACCCCCAAGGATTGCTCGCAGGCCAAACCGGGCGCTGTTCCGCACTCCTAGGTCCGCGAGTATGCGGCTCGCGAAGGCGAGTCGGTGCCAGCGTCAACTTCTGCTGAGCGGCCCGGACTGCGGCGTTCCGGAAATGATGCCCGCGCTTCCAGCAGGCCAAACAGACCCACACGCCGGTGCCGACTTCGCATCCACCTTGGGCGGGCCTCATATCAGCATGGCTGTCGCAATGTCTGCGAATTTCGGTCGTTGGGTTGATGCCAGGTAGAGACTTGTTCACTAGGCGCCTGTGTCGTGTTTGTGGGGCGAGTGGATAGTGGCGTCCGGTTGTGTTTTCGTCCAGTGGGTCTGCCACCGGTCGGGCCCTCGTCTTACAAAGCCCGTTTCAACGCCCAGGGGCGGGAGAATCGGCTTTCTTGTGCCCCGTCCCGCGCTACGGGACAATGCACTGCAGGCAAGTCGCAGCGGGTGGTGTGACGCATGGCGCTGAGCCTGGATGAAGGCGCAACGTTAAGCGTCAACTATCTGACGGCATACCGCGCATTGACCCGGGTTGCTGGAGTGAAGCCAGTTGACGTCGTCCTGGTCTGGAGCTACCGGCTCGGTAGGCATGGCTACAACGCAGATTGCGAAGGGATTGGGTGCTCGGACCATTGCTGTGACCTCAACCGCAGAGAAGGCAGCGCATGCGCTTGAGGCCGGCGCCGAGGCAGCGTTCGACCTGTCCAGCGACAAGGACTTGAACACCTTTGTCCGAAACCTCAACGGCGGCCAAGGTGCACGCTGGGCGTTCGACCCTGTGGGAGGTGAACTGATCAATCGCTTGCTACAGGCCTTGGCGTTCCGCAGCACGCTTGTCCTGCTGGGTTTCACCGGCGGTATGCAACCAGTGTTTGATGCCTTCGAAGTCATTGCGGGCGAAAAGCGCATCGAAGGGTATAGCGTGCACGCGGAGAGTGACGCCGATGCAGCGGAGGCGCTGAAGGCCGTGGTCGAGCTTGCTGCAAACGGCCACATCAAACCCCGTGTCGACTCAGTGTCCGAGATGGAAGCGCTGGAGGAGGGCCGAGCACAAGGGTCTGTAGTTCTTCGTTTGAGCTGACCTGGTGATGGGCCGCTTCGCTAGTGTCCCAATCAGGGGGAGCCGTGCGAGCATGGAGTAAGCGTTTTAGGTAGCGCCAGGCGCCTGAGGCGCCCTCGCGCCTTAACCGGGCAATCTTGACCTGTTGAATTCATTCGACGGTCGGGCTGGCTGTCCAATCCGGTATGCTTGCAACCAGATGTAAGGGCGCCACCTTGTTCGATAGCTGGTAGCGTCAATCAAGGGGGGCAACATGACGTTTGGGATTCGGACTGCAGACTCGCCGCCGCGGTCATTGGTCAGGCCTGTCTTATGAGCGCGGTGTCAGCCGTGCTGGTGAAGCATGCAGCAGCCGGCCCTTATCTTGGGTTCTCGTTGCAGCAGGTCAGATTCTGCTACTACCTCCTGAGTAGTCCGAGTGACGCAAACGTATCGCTCGAGTACCTGGACGATGTTGCTGTCCACTATGCTGACGACACGTTGCTGTTGGAGCAATGCAAGAGTGCTCTGTCGCACAACCCCATTTCTGATTGGTCGAATGACCTCTGGAAAACAGTCGAGAATTGGCTGACCATGGTGGAGACACAGAGTGTAAATGGGGCGAAAACCTCTTTTCAGCTCTACGTGACACCTCCCAAGGCCGGCAAGCTGAGCGCAGCGCTGCACACAGCGAAAGACGCAGAGGACGTTGATGCGCTTGTCAAACAGGTAAGAGACAAGCTGAAAAAGCGAGCCAACCCTCCTGAGTGCATAGCGCACGTTCAGAGGTTTCTTGATACGACCGATGCGCTTCGATTAACGGTCGTTGGGAAGACTTCGATTGTTGCCACCGATGTGGACCCCTTGGAGCCACTTCGTGAACGGCTTAGGCCCACGGTCCCGGAAGAGTCGCTCGACGTGATCTGCACCTCCGCAATTGGTCAGGCGAAGGAAGCGGCCGACAAGTGCATTCGCAGAAGGGTTCCTGCATTACTGAGTGTCGCGGAGTTCCGAAAGAATTTCCACGCCTTCGTCAGGCAGAACAACATGGCCGGGTACCTGCCGGCCTTCACTTCCGCTCCGTCCACTGATGTCACCAAAGCGTTATTGGCAGGCCGTCCCGTATTCCAGCGACAACTACAGTTGATTGAGGCGACCGAAGCACAGCAGCTTCGGGCGGCAAGTGACCTCCTGCGCACGTCCGGCGAAAAAAGTGAAATGGGCAGATCAAGGTCTCGTCTTCGACGGCACCTTCAAGGACTGGGAAGACTCATTGCTGCGCAAGCATGACGCGGCGCAGACCGAGGTTCAATACACAAACTCTAGGGAAGCTCAGAACGTTCAAGGTCGGATCATTTACAGTCGCTGCGCCGCGATGGATGTGCCTCTTGACAGTCGTGCTGTGCCCGGATTTTTCACCCATGGCGCCTTCAACGACTTGGCTGACAGTCGAAGGCTGGGCTGGCACCCCGATCACGAGACTCTTCTGAATGAGGAGGACAAGACATGACGGACGGCGCTCATGTCATGCGCCTCGGAGAGGCCGCAATAGTTCAGAACGAGGCGCTGGGCGCGTATGCCATCTGGCGATTCTGTCTCGGATTCCAGGAGCGTGATGGGCAGGCTGTGACCTTACCTCTTACGTTTTTGCTCTTGCCGCTGGTCTTCCACGCACCAACCCTGGCCACTGTGCTGGGCACGCAAAAAGCGTCAGGCTTGCATCTCTTCGCTGGCAAGCTCGGCGAGCATCGGGAGGATTTGCTGGCCGTTCATGGTCGTGCCTTAGGGCTCCGCCAACTGACGCTGTCGTCGCTCATGGTCGCCGAGCAATCGCGGCTGATTCGCATAGAACCGAGTGCCGCAACCGTCCGGGCATTCAGTTCTCCCCACGAGCTGCAGGCTCCGACACTCCCTGAGCGAATCCGACGAATTGCCCCGGCTTGCGAAAAGATTGGGTACTGGTTTGCCGGCCTGTCTGACCAACAGGTCTCCCATACACTGAAGATAGGGTTCTGATGCACTTCCAACTGTTGAAAGTCATTTTGTGGCCCCGGGCAGGCGGTGAGCCTAGGGTCGTCAAGTTTGAGCCGAACATGGTGAACGTTATCAGCGGCGCCTCAAAAACGGGGAAATCATCTGTCATCCCCATCATTGATTACTGCCTGGGCTCTGAGAAGTGTGCGATTCCGGTGGGCGTTATTCGGGAGGCATGTTCTTGGTTTGGCGTATTGGTTGACACGCTTGAAGGGCAGAAGCTGCTCGCCCGACGGGAGCCAGGGGGACTGAAAGCTTCCCACGAAATGCTGCTCCTGGAAGGCCCCGTCGTTGAGGTCCCTTCGACCATCACAGACAAGAACCAGAACGTCGACTATGTCAAGGCTGTACTGAACAGGCTCTCGGGTCTGTCGAACCTGCAGTTCGAGCCAGGAACAGATGAGAGGTTTAAGTCGCGCGTAAGCTTCCGCGATCTGATGGCCTTCTTGTTCCAGCCTCAGAACATCGTTGCCAACCCCGACGTTCTCTTCTTCAAGGCCGACACGACTGAGCATCGAGAGAAACTGAAAACCATCTTCCCCTACGTGCTGGGCGCGGTTAGTCCGGAGCTGCTTCAGACAAGGCATGACCTTGACCGGCTGTCACGCCTTCTCCGTCGCAAGGAGGGCGAACTGAAAGCGCGTCGGGAAACAGGTGCGGCGTGGGAGCGAGAGGGATTCGCTTGGGCTCGTCTAGCGATTGAGTATGGGCTTCTGCCAGCCCACACCGTGGTGCCAGACGACTGGCCGTCGACCGTCGACCTGCTACGAAAGGCGCTTAGCAGCGACACACGGTCCGCAACGCCGACGTTGGCGGCGATGGATGTCATCATGCGCAGACTCACTGAGCTGCGCGCTGTCGAGTCGAAGCTGACGATGGAACTCAACCAATCACGTCAACGACTTCATGAGCTACGGCGCCTCGACGAAAGCAGTGACGAGTACCGTGATGGTCTTCGCATTCAGCGTGACCGCTTGGGCTTGTCTGCTTGGATTCGAGACCTTGCGTCGGAGCACCCTGCTGCGGTTCTTGAGCCGAGTGAGGCAGGCCGTGCACGCGTTGACCAACTGTGCCAAGCCCTCGAAGGTATTGAATTGCGTCTGCGGTCGTATCCAGGAGTTGCGGAATCGCTCGGAAAAGAGACACAGCGTCAGCGTCAGGCTGTTGATACCGTACTTAGCAACCTGTCCGCAGTACGGACGGAGATTCGCAGCCTGGAGGGGCAGTCCGATGAGGCACGGAGAGTCACCACACGAGGCGAGGAAGTTTCCCGGTTCCTGGGTCGGCTGCAGGAAGCACTTAGGCTGTACGAAGCTGCCGACACGTCGTCGGAGTTGAACCAAGAAGTTTTGATGCTGCGGGAAGAGGTCGACAGGCTCGCCAAACTTGTGTCAGAGCATGAGATTGGGCGGAAACTGGAGAACGCACTCAATACCATTCAGGAAATCTCTGGAAGGTTGATTCCACAACTTGACGGTGAGTGGCCTGATGCGCCCATTCGACTTGTCATCCAAGACCTAACCGTAAGAGTTATCCGAGAAACTCGAGACGACTTCCTTTGGGAGATTGGCAGCGGAGCAAACTGGCTTGCCTATCACGTTGCCCTTAGTCTGGCCCTGCAAGGGTACTTCTTGCGATTGCCTCAGCACCCGGTTCCCGCCCTCCTGATCTACGACCAGCCGAGCCAAGTCTACTTCCCTGCTCGTCGCGCTAGACCGGAATCAGAGGAGGAACTCGACCCGACTTGGGAGAATGAAGACGTTGTTGCGGTCAGAAAGGTCTTCGCGCTGTTCGACCACATCATCATGAAGACAAATGGGCGCCTCCAAATCATTGTTCTCGACCATGCAAACGAAGAAGTTTGGGGAGGGCTAGAGAACGTTCACCTTGTCGAAGAATGGCGTGGCAAGGGGCTCGTGCCCGATTCGTGGGTCAAGGCAACCCAGTAGTCTTGCCTCACATAGGAAGTGCAAAGCAGATACCAAACAGGGGTGTTCCCTTCACCAGCTCTCCGTTTGTGTACACATCTGCTGAATCGTAGTTATAGGGCATCGACATGCCATTTCTCAACTAATGACGCGGGTGGCCTTGCGAGTAGCCATAATCGCAAGGCCGCCAGTTGGATCAATGCTATTCACTACATGCGATTGGCGTCGTTCTTCTTCGACCGCCATCAAATTTCTTGCCTGCACCATCTCATCGCTGTTGGGTTCGGGTAATCTTTTGAAGAATGGTTCCCACCTCGCAGCGATAGCCTCAAGCGATATCTGATCTGTGATAGTTTTGTGTAGCATTGGCTTGATTAAAAGCAATAATTCCGGCGCCAACTCTTTGCCTTCAATCAATCGACGAAATATCCATAAATAGACGTCGACTAACTGCAGCCCAGCACTCGTAGTCCCGGATTTAACTTCCATTGGTACATTGGGCATGCCTCTCAAGTTCATCTGAGGCAATCCAGGGCCCGTAGTCCAATCGACATGCCTGGCCGCTGCATAAAGATCCGACAGGGCGCGCTGTGCGCCATTGAATTGCGACTGCTGATCAACCACCAACTTCGTCGTCTTTAGTCCAGTCTTGCGTATGCGAGAGGCAATCCCGTGGAGCACGGACTGAAAACCTATAATATTAGGCATGACCGAAAGCTGATTAGCTTTCCCCTTCGCGTTATATCCCAACTCGACGAAATTACTGGCTCCCCAGCGCAGCCCATCCCCTAAAATTTGCCGTGACCTAGCGTCAGGCAGACGATCAATTCGCGACAATAAAACTTCGCAGACTTCTCGCACTTTTGCGTGTGACCGTAAATCGTTGGAATCAATTCGAGCTTCCCATGCTAAACGTGCAAGCGGCTCATCAAAAAGAGAGGCCAGTTTGAGTAAGGCAACGTATCTGAGAGGCGTCCAGTAGGACGACCAAGTGACCGCTTTGTTTATACCCGCATCGAAGAGTTGGTCGTAGAAAGATATGATGGCATGGTCGGGTTTGTTCACTCTATAAATGTCAAACCGGAGGTCCATTGTCTTTGCCAATTTTTTCAAATTAGGAGCCAGCGGCGCTAAACCGCCATTTCCTAATTCGCTTGCATGAACCCTTGGTTCGCCTAAATCATGACAAATTTTTTTTGATGGACGCAGCCGCCACGACGTCGACGTTCATGCGACTATAGAGCAACCCGTAATATAGAGTCGGCTGATCGGGGTCAAACAGGTTTGGGCCAGAATGCCCGCTTTCATCAACGTAAAAGTACATAATTTGAAATCTGGTTTGACGCGCTTGCTAACTGGTATTGGAGGGGTCGAGAAAAGAGTTACCAAGCCAGGCTGAGTGTTAGTGTAGTTCTTATCGATCTTTCAAATTTTTACACTTTCCGCCCTGGGACAGCAAATTCTTCGAGAACACCACAGCGAATCGCTTTCCCAGACTTGCCACCGTCCTCCTCGCTTCCCATGCAATACCGACCGTCATGCTGTGAGGCTGCTTTGGGCGCCAGGCGACGCATCTGGGTTAGTGTCGTGTTGAAGCCTATGTGGTACCTCTTAGAACAGGCGGCGTTGAGTCGACGTGAGCGCAGTGAAGCACTTACCCAGTAGCTGGAGCTGCGTGGTCAGGTAGTGCTCGTGTGGTCGATGCGAGACGCTCAAGCTCAGGGTACAGATGCAGTGGTTTGAGGCGGTCTGTCGGATGATTGAAGCAGGCATGGGCATCGGCGTGCTACCGAAGCACGCCGCAGAAGCATATCTGCCAGGTATGAGGCTCAAGATTCGCTTGCTGAAGGATGAATGGGCCGTGAGACAGATGCTTGTCTGTACCGCCCGTGGCCGACAGGAGTCGGAGCCACTTGAGCGACTGGTTCAAGGTCTTTCACATGCACCGCAAACGGATGCGTGACGTTGCAGGCCTTGTAGATTCATGCAATTTTGAGAGGGAGACGCACATGGACCTCAATCGCTACTACGCCTCACTGAGCGCGGAAATGATGGCCGTGAAAGACCGCGTGCGCCAGTTGATTGGCCCCGCGCACTGGCCAAGTGATGGTGAACACAAGGAGACCATCCTGCGTCAAGCAATCCGTCGGATCGCGCCACGCAACATGGTTGTTGGGAAGGGGTTCATCGTTTCGCCGGAATACACAAGCACGCAGATCGACGTATTGGTGTACGACGACAGATACCCTGTTCACTACCAGGATGGGGACCTGTTCATGATTCCTCCTGCAGCCTGCCGAGCCGTGATTGAGGTGAAGTCTGTCCTGCGCAACTTCGGCGACTTTAAAGCCACGGCTGCAAAGCAGATTGCGATTCAGCGTGGTTTACGACGAGCTGGCGTCACCCGTGATGTTTTCTCTGGGCTGCTGTACTACGAGAACTATATCCAGAATCCTGGTGAGCGCATCGGGCAAAGTCTGGCTGAGCTTGCGGCCGGCGATCCTAAACTTGCCATCAACCATGTTGCGTTGGGAACGGACCGGCTCTTCAAGTTCTGGGACGTTCATCCCGAAAGACGCGAGGACGGGCCGTACAACCATTGGCACGAGTACAACATGCCAGAAAAGGCCTTCGGCTACTTCCTCTACAACCTGGTGGTCGACACGACCATCGTACAGTCAGAAGCTGTTTACTTCCCGCCCGATGGCAAGGAGGTCCACCTGGATGCCGTGCACCAGCTTGACCTCCAATAGGCATCACGTCGATTGAGGTTCCTGCAGCCAAGCGGCCATCCCAACCAAGTGGCTGGCGGAAGGCGTCCCATGCACAGCATCATCCCTGCCTTCATGATGCGCGACGGAAAGCCGCACATGGCCTTTGGCGTGATGGGTGGAAACATGCAGGCACGGGGGCATGAGCAAATGACGTTGCGTGATGCTGTCGATGACCTGAGTCCTCAGCCCTGCTCGGATGCCCCTCGCTGGCGCATCAATGATGTTGGTGCAGTCACCGTTGAAAGTGCAGTCGACCAGCAAGTTGTCGAAGGCTTGACGTCGATGGGATACAGGCCAGAGGTGCAGCCCGCAGACAGCCTCGAGTTCGGAAGTGCCCAACTGATCCGTCGCCTTGATGGTGGTGAACCTGGGTCATACGCGTACGTGGGTGACTCAGACCATCGACGAGCAGGAAAGGTAGTCGGCTACTGAGTATTCAGCTAGCTTTTAGACCTGCGGACGACGTGGTGGCTTTAGGGTTGCCACCCCTGACTCAAGGGCTGAGACTTGCTGCTTCAAGCTAGCCGCCAAGAGTAGAAGCCGAGCGTTCTCGCTTGCAAGTCCCCGGTTTTCCTGTTTGAGGCTTGAGAGCTCTTCCCTGAGCTCGCTATTTCGGTGCTCCGCTTTCTCCGCCGCGATGCGCTGTTTCTTTATCAACTGCTTAGGACTTCGGCCACCAGCCTCGCGAATGGCATCGGCTATGTCGGGATACTTGTTGTGTATCAGCGTATGACTGACTCCAGCCTCGCGAGCAACTGCGCTAATTGATGGGCCAATCTGTACGCCTGCAAGCAAAGCATCTCGCTTGAGTTTCGCAAACGCCAAAGTCAATCGCTTTCTAGTTGGCATCTCGCTAGTCATCATCGGTCTCCCTGCTCGTCTGCAGCAAGCCTCGCCAGTATTGATTCGGCAGCTGCGAGCCCTGCTTTGGCTTTCGCCACCCCACCGGGACCTATGTCATCAAGCTTGAGTAGCTCTTCATTGTCTCGGCGAAGGAGCCTCCAAACGTCGGTGAAGGAGTCGTCGATAACGCCATTTGCGCAGTCTCCGCATCTCGGCGCCTCAAAGAGACCTCGTCCGCCGCAGTCCTGCGCCTCGGCAAGGCACCAGCTATGGCCAGTGCTGCGGATATTGATACTCTCGCTAATGCTCTCGACAAAATCTCGACGAGTTTTGAAAAATATTGGCTGATGATTCTTGCCCGCATACGATTTAATGCGAGACCCGAAGCCACCAGCCAAGGACGTTGAGTCTTCTAACCAATGGTCAACTAGAGATAGATCGAAGTATCCTGTTTCTTCTTCAATGAGTTCGTAAAGCTCGCGGTCGGTTTCAGTAAGCTCTGCGTACCACTCTGTCACTAGCACACTGCTATGTTTGAAGTGTCGCTGCAGCGTAACGAGGTCAATACGCGGGCCCTTGTTCAGATGAACCACGATCACAGCATACGTCCGTCTGAACCGGTGCGTCGCAAGTGGTGAGCCAAACTGGATGCCCATCCTTTCACCGAATGCCCTGAGCTGCTTGTTATGCGACTTTGTGTCGGTGGAAACCACTCCACGCGAAGATTCGCTAAGAAACAGGCGATTTTTGTTGCGCTCGAGCTCAAGCACTTGCACTGCAAGGCGTGCTCTCTCGTCATCAGTGCTCGCCAGCGCAAGGAGGCTCTTGGTCTCGGCAAGCTCTTCAGTGATGCGACGTCGCAATGGCGTGGAGTACCACTCGAGAACATCCACGGCTTCCTTTGCGACCTCAGGGGCAAGCCATCGCATGGGGCCATCGCCGATCTTGCGGGTTGCGGATTTCAGCCACCAGTACGTTTCTCCGTTGACTCGCTGAGAATAGACGCAGCCTACGTTCGCCTCACCAAGTTCATGGACGCGGCACCCTGTCGTCAACGCAAGAACGACATACGCTGCGGTTCGAAGGTCGCTCACCGCTGACTCGAATTGGTAGACATCTGAGAAGCCCGCCGCCCAGATCACATGGCGCTTAACGCTTTCCCCCCACTTCTTTCGGTCCATGTCGTCCTTCGCAGCTGTCCACTGTTCTGCGAGGTCGTCGCGTAAGCGCAGCAATTCATCCGCTTTGGCGAGATGCGCTCTGGCGGCAAGAAACAGGCTCGATGCTTCTGCAAGTGGGATTAGCTCAGTGCGACGTTCTCTATCGACTCCTGGTTCCCAGAGCGGTCCAATCTGGTCAAATCTCAGTTCTCTGGCCGCCTCGTCTGTGAAACTATCCAGCATTACTGATCGAAGTTCGTAAACCTTGCGCAGAACAGAAACATGGTGGGCCAAGGTTCGGTCATGCACCCCGCTTGCACGGAGCTTTTCCAGATACATCCGGAGGTCAAACGCCCTAACATCAGCGAATCGTTTGATTCCGATTGAATCGCACCACTTCGCGAAAGCGTTCAGAACAACATGACGCTTAGGAACCGTAGCAGGATCTAATTGTTGGCCCCCAGGAACTGCTCGAAACGTAAAGGCTGCTGCAGCACTTCTCATCGAAGGCCTCCAGTTCTCGGGAGTCTTCTTCCACGCAATCTCCTTATCCTGCTTTCCCCTCGCTGCGTGAGGAAAGAATGGTGCGTAATTCCAAATAGCATGCCCATA
The DNA here is from genome assembly GCF_057543315.1 of Acidovorax sp. KPB24-07. Taxonomy (NCBI): domain Bacteria; kingdom Pseudomonadati; phylum Pseudomonadota; class Betaproteobacteria; order Burkholderiales; family Comamonadaceae; genus Acidovorax; species Acidovorax sp. KPB24-07. Next base: position 9,367 of record NZ_BAAJYS010000019.1, on the reverse strand, counting down.
GCGAGATAGTGGAATCTCTTGGCCATTGGCCGTCTTCACATAAGAAATGACGAGTTCGTTTAGTTCATCGGCTGAAAGTACCGCTAGGGTCAAATGTTCAGCGAAGGATTTTTCGGCATTCATTGAATGGACCTCAATGCGGCCAGAACACTGGGTGACCGCCACATGGCGTGAGGTTCCTTGCGCGCACGTGCCTTTTCACGTTCCACGATCTTTCTATCGAACTTTGGGGCAATATCTCGGTCAATGACTCGGGTGATCCATCGAAAGAGCTCCACCCATCTATCGTGGCCAATGTGAGACCTCTGGGAAAAAACTGCCCAGTAGAAACTGAAAAGCTTATAGAGGTCGTCTTGAATGACAACCTGAGACTTGCATCGGAAACAAGACAGAAAGTCTATGCAAACGGAACCATCTTTTGGCGCCAATTCACCATTGAAAACGTCTTTGCATCCGGAGTGCGGTGTGTGCTCTCTAGTGAATTTCCCTTCTAGTGTCTCGACGAGCACCTCTCCTGCGATGCGATGCTCGTCGACCATTTCTGGAGTCACAGCCAGGTAACGTTGCGCTGTCTGAACAGTATTTGAGCCACTTCGTGCAGTCGCAAGAAGATCCCCCCGGGATGCTCGCCAGACGCGATTAAATTTCGTGTTCCGGAAGAGCTGGCTACTCATTTTTAGTCGAGTTCCATCATCTCGGAGAAGTTGATGTTTCGCAGTAAATGAGCTGGCTATGCTGCTCAGCGACTGGGTGCTCATGCCCCGTGCTGCGCCTTCAGATTCGTACACCCATAGAAAGCCCTCCAGGCTTGTGCCTACTGCCATCTTGGATGCTGTCTCCGTAAGCTGTACGACGTGTTGACAGAGCCTATACACATCCAGTGAAACAACCCTTGATTCGGATGGTTCCAAAGGGGTCGGGATGTCAGATTTTGCCCGCCGTTTGAAAGTGACAAGCACCTTGCGATTAATGCGAGGGTGGTCGATAAAAACAAACTTCCAGGTCTCTCGGAATCTCTAGTAATGGAGTTGGATTGAGTCCCGTTTTAAGTAGGATGGCGAAGATGCAAAGTCCAAGCTGAGCAAAAAGTGATCCCGGATGTGTGCCTTCAAATACCGCTGCAACCTCTTGGGCGAGTGGCCGCAAGATGCGCTCACGCTCACCATCGGATAGTGGTTCAATGTAGTTGCGCCGGCGAAGGAGATTGGTAGCGCCGGGAAAACGGTTCTTCCTAAAAAGGCTATCTTGCTGAATCAATTTCCGTTCGACGAGCTCTCTCAGAACAGTACATACCTTTTGATAGACCGTTCGTGCCGTGTTCTTCGACCAGACTTCGCCGTTGGCTTTGACGCGAGTTCCGAGCCATCCGCAGAAGGCATCGATGGTCTCCTCGTCAATGTTTTGTAATGCCAAAGAGTAACCAGACCTCGACCGTTCTAAGCAGAATCGGAACCAGGAGCGTAGGCCAGAGCTAACGATTGTCTCGAGCGACAATGGTTCAGGCTTTCCCTGCGAAACCATGGTGCGAAGTGCAAGGGTGATCGCCGCAACTGTGTCATCAAAACCTTGGCCAAGGTACTCGCTAAAGTCCGCCTCGTACACCTTTCCGTGGGGAAGAGGAATCGATACAAGAACAGGAACAGCTTGCCCGGGGGGTGTTGCTGCGTAGGGGAGCGGTGTTATCGGATCGGCCGGCTTGCCCCCTAAGCCGAAATTTTTCTTTTTAGCCATTTCGTCTAGCTGGGCTCATTCAGGTAGCTGAGTGCTAAGTCGTCGATTTCGGACTGATAGCGGGTTCCATATACGTCGTCGATTGAGTTCAGCAGATGTGTGTAGCGTGATGTGGTTGTTATCGAATCGTGGCCGAGTAATCGCATGAGAGTCACGATTGGTGACCCCTTGAATTTGCCGGCGTGTTTCAGTTCTTCCAGCGAGGCCAATGTGTGGGTCGCGAACGTGTGGCGGAGCATATGAGGATGGATATGAAATCCAGCCTTTGCTCCTAGGCGGGCAAAAGGAGCCACGAACCCATCTGCAACAAAGGGAACGCCATCTCGTGTCAAAAACAAGGGGTTGTGCTGTTGGCGTACCTCTGCTCGAGCCAAAAGCGCTGGTCTCACTGCCATTCGGTACTGCCAGAGGGTGTTCATGCACGCCACGGAGACACGCACAGTCCGAGCCTTGTCGTTCTTCGTCTCCAGGTCTGCGGGGTCAAGCCTGACCGGCACTGTCTGAACTTTTGACGAAAGTTTGCTGCAGTCGACGATGTGCTTCTCGGGAAACGTTACGAGTTCCTCGGCTCTCAGGCCCGCGGTCAATCCTAGGTAGAGGGCCGCGCGGTGCGTCGGGTTTGTTGCCTTTGTGAGCGCGGTGTCGATCTGGCCCCTTGTCAGAACCTTCTCTAACCGGCGCGGCTCCCGTAAGTGCAAGCTTGAGGTTGACCGTCGCCCTTGAGTGCTTGAGGCATGCGTCAGGCGCCCGTCAACGCTTGGTGAAACCGCGTCCTCTCGTGTAAAGGGAAGCGCGGGAATGCGTCCGACGCGGTGCGCCCATTCATAGAAGCGCTCAATGGTTGCGCGCTTACTGTTTATGTAGCTTGCTTGGTTTTTGGCTACCTTTTCGCACCATCTAACCCAATGCGAGAGAGGTGGCACATCGCCGCTGCCCTGCGCAGGAAGATAGTCCCACGCAAAGCGGCTTTCTAGGTAACCAAAGTAGTCGTACATGTGCCGACCGTAGGTTGCCCAGGTCTTTGGGTCTTTGGCGCCTGATCTGCCAAGAAGCTCGTCTACGAAGAAGAGCAAGACAATTTCGACGAGGGTGCCCGACGAGTCAACGAGGAGGGGGAATCCCTCGTAGTGCTGCCCACCGACTGCGAACGACGAATCACTGGGATACAACGTCATGAATCAATGGAAGACGGCGGGCGGTGCCGCCTTGTTTTGCCGGAAGCAGAAGATTGCCCTCCATCAGGTCGAGGGCGCCATGTTGGGTCTGGAATTGGCGCGCCCGGGGAGCGAGGTAGAGCATGTGTGCTATCTGCCGTTCAGCATCACTGTTGAACACGAGGATCTCGCCGTTCCTCACGGACGGGATTAACGTGTACTTGCCATACGCCCAGGCAACCTCTCGCTTGCCGACGCCCACCCGCTTCGAGCTAAGTTGGCAGCTGTATTTGCTCATCACCTGTAAACCCAAAATGAAGACGCACCAAGGCCCATTCACGAGCGCGTCAATGCTTCGCAAACGGTCTAGGAATCAGGCATCTTGAGAAGACATTTGAAAGCGCCGACTCCAGTCCAAGAGGGCAATCTTTAGGTGGTGAGATTCGCCAGTCAAAGCTTTTTTAAAGTCGCTTGGCACCTTGCATATTCCGAGTTATAGAGAACGCCAGGAATAGTTGCTGACCAGCAACATGGAGCTAAGGCTGGCGGTTTGGTGGAGTTGACGTCACGTTGTTTGCCACCGTGCGTTCCGTCCAGCGCAGCCTTCAGCGGATGTGAACTCAGTGGAGTCAGGTCCTGCCCTTACCAACATGGTGACGTCGCGCACCCTAGGTGCTGAGTGTGTGGCTAGAACTGCCGTTTGACGAAGGGCGAGCAGATGATTTGGATGCTTGTCTGCAGCACGAACGGCATGCCATTCCCTCCGTCGGTACAACTAAAGGGTGGGGTTACAAGTGAATGTCGGAAGAACAGCCGATGTCCACGCCCACGGCTGCGGGGATGATGGCCTTGAAGGTGGGGATCACCGATCCCACCGTGGCCCCGATGCCGTAGTGCACATCGGGCATGGCGGCCACGTGCTTGAACACGATGGGCAGGCGCGCCGCGTTCTCCAGTTGCTTCTGGGCTTCATCCTCCACGGGTACGCCCTGGGTCCACATCTTGATGGGGACGCCGTTTTCCACATTGCGTTGCAGGTAGTTCATTGCGTTCTTCTTTCTTGTCGTTTGTCTGTCTGTCTTATTTTCGGGTGCTCATTCACTGACCCGGTCGAACACCGCTTCCACGATCTGTCGCGGGCCCGTGCAGTTGCCACAGGTGCAGTGCGCGGGTTGTGCCATGGCGCTGGTGTCCAGCGCCAGGATCTTCTGTGCAAAGCGCTGGCGGTTGCCGGGGTCGAGCATCCAGGCTTTCATCGCCTCGCGGAATTCCGGCTGGTCTTCGGCAAAGGCGTTCTGGATTTCGTTCTTTCCCCAGAAGTCCCAGTAGCTCGCCTCGGCGTACCGCAGCACGGCGCTTTGACGCTCGTCGTTCAGCCAGTGCGCCAGCAGCGGTTGCACGTCCACTCCGCCCTTGTGGAACATCAACAGGATGTCGAAGGCGTTCGCGCCGTTGAACGGGCTGGGCTCGCGCCCGGCGTGCCCCAGGCCTTCGTGGAAGAAGGCCTGTGCGTAAGCGTCCACGGCGGCGCGCTCCTGGGGCGACAGGGCATTGGCCGGGCAGTTGCCCAGGCGGTCCAGGTACAGCTCGGTCGAGTGGTGCAGCTCCTCGCCCAGGGCCATCAGTTCCAGCATGCGGGGCAGGAAGTAGAGCAGTTCCTCGGCCGGCTGCTCGCTGCCCTTGGCAGAGCTGTTGTATTCGTAGAAGTGGCGGGTCGTTATGCGGCGCAGCGGCAGGCGCCGCATCTCGCGTTCCATGGCCTCGTCCATGCAGCAGGCCGTGCACACATCCAGCATCTGTGTCGGAGCGCCATGGCGCTGGAAGGCGGCATAGACGGCATCCACTGCCTCGCGCAGGGCGGGCGGCAGCATGGCGGCCTGCGCCGCGGGGGCGTTCGTTTTCATCGGTTTCTTTCCTGTTTGGTCCGCCATGGGGCTCAGCCCTTCCGGCGCATTCAAAAAAAGAGGTGACAAGGGGTGTCGGGTTGCGCCATTGAGCTACCTGCCGAAGCAGACCGGGGATTGAACCCGGAACCTTCAGAGCCCGAGGGCCCCGACGCTCTACCTGTAAACCCGTCTGCATTCACCTCGCAAACACACAAAAAAACAGCGACAAGGATCGACGAAACGTCGTGCTCTACCACTGAGCTACGGCTTTCGACCGGCGGGATTCGAACCCGCGACCACGAGAGTAGAAGTCTGTAGTTCCGTCAGCATTCGCTGCAAAAAAAAGCAGTGCGACAAGGGTGGCAAGACATGGACCACGCCGCGGTGCGGCGCTGGGATTCGAACCCCGGTCCCTCCAGATGTAGTCCTGCCTGCATTCGCACATTCATTCATCGATGGCCTTCCCGTTCGGCCACAAACAGGCGGTGCGACCGGGATGTAGTCACACCTGCATTCGCCGAACGACAGCCGTCATTTCCACGATCGGGTGCCCTGAATTGGCATTCATGGCACCTTCTCGCCGATCGTCAGATCGGGGTGTCCTCGATCACGCCGACCCAATGCGCCGCGCCCATGCCCCCTGCGGCATACACCGCCAGCAGCTTGAACACTTCGTCGCTGAAGCCGCCGATGTTCAGCACATCGGGCTGCTCCTGCGCCTGCGTCGTTGCGCAAGGCTGGATGTCGATGCACACCAGCCGGGCCGTCGGGTTGCGCTGCTTGAACGCTGTCCACTCCTGCATGGTCGCGGTGCCCCGGCCCCGTGCACGGTCCGCCCACGATTCGTTGTCGGACACCAGCACCACCAGCTCGGCCTGCGCCTTCTCGCGGTTCAGCAGGGCCAGCGGTGCGCTGCACGACGTTCCGCCGCCGCCCACCGCAGCCAGCTTGGCCGCATTGGTCATGACTGAATCGCGGGGATTCAGTGGCAGCGGCACCACCTTCGTTTCGAAGGGCAGCACACGCGCATCCGCATTGCGGCGCAGCACGGCAGCGGCCACCAGGGCGGCCACGTCGATGCACCGCACCGCGGAAGTCGCCGAGCCCCGGTGGCCCGTCACGGGTGAACCCATCGAGCCCGACACGTCGGGGCACACCACCACACGGCCTTCGAACTGCGGCACATTGGCCAGCGCGAGTTCCATCGCATCCTGCAGCGCTTCCTTCACCACTGCGGGCACGTCGGCGCCGCAGGCGGTATACGCCGCCATCAACTGGTACGGCAGCACGCGGGCCTTGGCCACGGCCTGCGGGTCACGCAGCTTGGCGGCCACGGCATCGGCCAGGCCTGGCAGCGCGAACACGCCATGCCGGGCAAAGGTGTTCAGGTTCTGGCGCACCATCTGCCACGAGCCGCGCTGTGCAATCGTGGCCCAGGCCGATGCGTCCAGCTCCAGCGCGGTCAGCATCTGGAAAGGCACGTCGGGCACGGGCTGCGTGCGGTCTTGCTTGAAGCGTTCGAAGGCCTGCGTCAGTGGAGGCAGCGCCTCCTGGGCATAAGGGCGACCGATCAGCCAGGCGAACCACGCGGCGCGCCAGGCTTCCGTGGGCTTGGGGTGCACCATCTTCACCACGTCGGCCAGCGAAGGCGTGTTGCCCACGGCGGCGTTCAGCAGTTGCGCCTCGGTGGCGTCGAGCAGCCATTGCTGCACCAGCTTTTTCGGACGCGTGCCGAGCGATTTGCGGCCTACCGCGCCGGAGCGCAGCATCTGCACGAAATTGCGCAGCATCTTGCCGTTGTCGATCACGCGGCCGAACACCTGGGCCAGCAGGGGCACATCGCGAACCGCCAGCGTGGCCGCCAGCAGGGCCGGCATGTCTTTCATGGAGCCGGCACGGCGCGCATACAGGGCCGTCTTCGCCAAGAACACCGGATCGACTTCGCGGGCCAGGGCTTGGACGGCGTCGAGCTGGTCCTGCGCCTGGGCATAGAAGGTGCTGTGGAGGCAGCCGGTGGCAGCCAACTGCGCCAGTTGGTGCTTGGGCGACAGGGCATAAGCCACACCACCGGCCTGGTTGCGCACGGTGGCAGCGGGGAGCAGGGTGCCGCGCAGCGTCTGGAAGAGTTGGTGGTTGGCCATGTGCTTTTGCTCCGTTCGTTGGTTCTTGGTGGGTTTGTCTTTTCGACTTTCCTTTTCCATTGCAACCGGTGTGCCAACTGTGGTTTTGAATGGATGGAGAACCTCTTAAGTCAATGATTTGATTCGATATTTTTTAATTCTCTCGCCATTTCTGCGGTACTGGATGGAGCGTAAAATGCTTTGATTTTTATAAAATTAGCTAGTTTTTTATCCAAAAGATGAAGAAGCAAAACGTGGTGATCGGCTTTCTGGGCACCCAACTCGACTCGGGCAAGGGGGCAGGGCGTTGGGAGAAGTGGCGCCCGACGCTTTCGCTGGTGCAGCACGACGACGTGGTCATCGCGCGGATGGAGTTGTTCTACACAGCTTCCCACCAGGAACTGGCCGAGCGGGTGCGCACCGATATCCAGGCGGCCTCGCCCGAGACCACGGTAGCGCTGGTGCCGCTCGACATTGCCGACCCCTGGGACTTCGGCGAGGTCTACGCCAAGCTCTTCGACTGGACGCAGGGCTACGCTTTCGACACCGAGCGCGAGGAGTATTGGACGCACATCACCACCGGCACGCACGTGGCGCAGATCTGCCTTTTCCTGCTGGTGGAGTCGCGACGCATTCCGGGCGTGCTCGCGCAGACGTCGCCCCCAAAGCGCCAGCAGGCAGGCGATCCCGGCAGCTACGCGCTGATCGATCTGGACCTGTCGCGCTACGACGTGATCGCCCAGCGCTTCGGCGCCGAGCAGCGCGATGCGGTGGATTTCCTCAAGAGCGGCATTGCCACGCGCAATGCCCGTTTCAACGCGCTGATCGAAGAGGTGGAGCGGGTGGCGGTGCGATCGCGCGCGCCCATCCTCTTTACCGGGCCGACCGGTGCGGGCAAGTCGCATCTGGCGCGGCGCATGTTCGAGTTGAAGAAAGCCCGCCACCAAGTGGAGGGCGAATTCGTGGAGGTGAACTGCGCCACGCTGCAGGGCGACGGCGCCGCGTCCACGCTGTTCGGGCACAAGAAAGGCGCCTTCACCGGTGCGGCGGCCGACCGTGCGGGCCTGCTGCGCACGGCGCACAAAGGCGTGCTGTTTCTCGACGAGATCGGTGAGTTGGGCCTGGACGAGCAGGCCATGCTGCTCAAGGCCGTGGAGGAAAAGCGGTTTTATCCCATGGGCAGCGACCGCGAGGTGGCCAGCGATTTTGAACTGATCGCCGGCACCAACCGCGACCTGCGGGCCGAGGTGGCGGCCGGGCGCTTTCGCGAAGACCTGTACGCGCGCATCAACCTGTGGAGTTATCAGTTGCCGGGCCTGGCCCAGCGGCCCGAGGACATCGAGCCCAATGTGGACCACCTGCTGGCGCGATGCGGCGTGGAACTGGGCCGCACGGTGCGCCTGTCGGCCGAGGCGCGGGCGGTGTACCTGCGCTATGCGCAGTCCCCCGAGGCGCTGTGGAGTGGCAACTTCCGCGACCTGTCGGCCAGCGCCACCCGCCTGGCCACGCTGGCCGAGGGCGGGCGCATCGGCCTGCCGCTGGTGGAGGCGGAAATCGCGCGCCTGCAGTGGCTGTGGCAACCCCTCGGTTCGTCAGACCGCAGCCAGGATGGCGATGCGGTGGATCTGGCCGCACTGCTGGGCGAGCCACAGGTGCAGGCCATGGACCTCTTCGACCGGTTGCAGTTGGCGGCCGTGTTGCAGGTGTGCCGCGGGGCGCGCACGCTGTCGGACGCGGGGCGGCAGTTGTTCCAGGCCTCGCGCGCGCAGCGCGCGGTGGTCAACGATGCGGACCGGCTGCGCAAATACCTGTCGCGATTCGGCCTGGACTGGGAGCGGGTGCGCAGAGGTGGACGATAATCGCCCTTGTGAAGCGCGCCAGACCGCCGCTGGTGCAATCTGGGAAACCAGGCACTGGAGGAACGTCCGGACTGCACAGGACAGCGTAGCAGCTAACGGCTGCCCACCGTGAGGTGAGGATCAGAGCAACAGAGACGAGTCGCAAGCAGGCGGCAAGCCACCGAAGGTGTTCTATCGGTCATCCGCGCAAGCGGGTACGGCTGGCGCGAGCCAGGCGGTGTGTGGCGAAAGCCGCAAAGGCCATAGCCACCCGAAGCGGGCGGCGCCTGCTTCGGGTGAAACGGGCAATCTCTACGCGCAGCAATACCAAGTAGGCCAGCGTTGATGTGGTTCCGCAGAGCTGGCGGGTAGGTAGCATCGAGCCGTGGTGGCGACACCCGGCCCAGAGTAATGGCGGTCACGCCGCAGGCAACTGCGGTGCACAGAATCCGGCTTATCGGCGCGCTTCACACTTTTCTTTCCACGCAGGCATCTGGCCCGACGAGCGCCAGGATGGTCTGGCGTGCCACTGCGCTGGCATCCTGCGATGCATCGGCCATGCCGCTGCAGCAGGGGTTCATGGGCGCGTGCCGCCTCGGTACAGGCGGGTGATCGGCCCTGTCTTCCTTTCCAAAAAA
>NZ_BAAJYS010000018.1:0-32490 GCF_057543315.1 Acidovorax sp. KPB24-07 | reverse complement strand
GCGCTCTCGCGCAGCCTGGGCCGCGCGCCGCGCATCGGCGTGGCGGGGCTCAATCCGCACGCGGGCGAGGGCGGCCTGTTCGGCCCTGAAGAGTTGGAAGTGATCGCCCCGGCCGTCGAGGCCGCGCGCCGCCTGGGCGTGGACGCGCACGGCCCCTACGCCCCCGACACCATCTTCATGCGGGCACGCCACACGCCGCAGCGCGCGGGCGAGTTCGATGCCGTGCTGGCGATGTACCACGACCAGGGACTGATACCGGTCAAGTACCTGGGCGTGGACAAGGGCGTGAACGTGACGCTCGGCCTGCCGCTGGTGCGCACCAGCCCCGACCACGGCACGGCATTCGACATCGCCGGCCAGGGCATCGCGGATGCCTCCAGCCTGATCGAGGCCGTGCGCATGGCGCGGCGGCTGGCCTCGGCCGCCTGAGCGGCCGGAAGGCCGCCTGCGCCGGGTGCTCCGGGCGCGCCGCGCGCCCGGCCTTTCAGCGCTTGAGGCTGTCGCGGATCTCGCGCAGCAGCACGATGTCTTCCGGCGTCGCCACCGGGGCCGGTGCGGGTGCTGGCGCCTGGCGCTTGAGGCGGTTGATCTGCTTGACCATCATGAAGATGATGAAAGCCAGGATCAGGAAGTTGACCGCCACGGTGATGAAGTTGCCGTAGGCCAGCACCGGAACGCCGGCCTTCTTGAGCGCGTCCAGCGTCTGCGGCACGCCGGGCGGCACGGTGCCCAGCACCACGAACAGGTTGGAGAAATCCAGCCGGCCGAAGACCAGCCCCACCACCGGCATGATCAGGTCGCTGACCACCGAATCGACGATCTTGCCGAAGGCGCCGCCGATGATCACGCCGACCGCAAGGTCTACCACATTACCTTTGATCGCGAACTCTTTGAATTCCTTTGCGATGCTCATTTCGCCCCTCCTTGATATAGCTGAAAACCCTCGCAGTATTGCGCAGGTTGAGGGGTGTTAACGCCTAGGAATACCCATTTTCACTCCGCTACAATTCCGCGATTGCCCCACCCAGCGAAGTACAACGAGGACACCCATGAGTGAAACTCCTATCGACTCCAGCAAGCGGACGTGGCTCATCGCCTCTGGCTGCGCTGGTGCCGTGGGCGGCGTAGCAACCGCCGTACCGTTCGTGAGCACGTTCCAGCCTTCCGAGAAGGCCAAGGCGGCAGGCGCCGCGGTCGAAGTCGATATTTCCGATCTCAAGCCGGGCGAGAAAATCACGGTCGAATGGCGTGGCAAGCCCGTGTGGATCATCAAGCGCACGCCCGACCAGCTCGCCGCGCTGCCCTCGCTGGATGCGCAGTTGGCCGACCCGAAGTCGGAGCGCAAGCCGAGCGAACTCACCCCCGAATACGCCCGCAACGAGGCACGTTCCATCAAGCCTGAAATCCTCGTGGCCGTGGGCATCTGCACCCACCTGGGCTGCTCGCCTTCGGACAAGTTCGTGCCCGGTGCACAGCCCTCGCTGCCCGACGACTGGAAGGGCGGCTTCCTGTGCCCCTGCCACGGTTCCACGTTCGACATGGCCGGCCGCGTTTTCAAGAACAAGCCGGCGCCGGACAACCTGGAAGTGCCTCCCCACATGTACCTGTCGGAGACCAAGCTCCTGATCGGTGAAGACAAGAAGGCATGAGGGAACACGACATGGCCCACGAATTCAAGGACATCTCCCCCAACGCCTCCACCGGCGCCAAAGTCACCAACTGGTTCGAGAACCGGTTCCCGACCGCGTTCGACGCCTACCGCGTCCACATGTCGGAGTACTACGCGCCGAAGAACTTCAACTTCTGGTACATCTTCGGCTCGCTGGCCCTGCTGGTGCTGGTGATCCAGATCGTCACCGGCATCTTCCTGGTGATGCACTACAAGCCCGACGCTGCGAAGGCCTTCGAGTCGGTCGAGTACATCATGCGCGACGTGCCGTGGGGTTGGCTGATTCGCTACATGCACTCCACGGGCGCCTCGGCGTTCTTCGTGGTGGTGTACCTGCACATGTTCCGCGGGCTGCTCTACGGCTCGTACCGCAAGCCGCGCGAACTGGTCTGGATCTTCGGCTGCGCCATCTTCCTGGCGCTCATGGCCGAGGCGTTCATGGGCTACCTGCTGCCCTGGGGCCAGATGTCGTACTGGGGCGCCCAGGTGATCGTGAACCTGTTCGCGGCCATCCCCTTCATCGGCCCCGACCTCGCGCTGCTGATCCGCGGCGACTACGTGGTGGGCGATGCCACGCTGAACCGCTTCTTCAGCTTCCACGTGATCGCCGTGCCGCTGGTGCTGCTGGGCCTGGTGGTGGCGCATCTGCTGGCGCTGCACGACGTGGGCTCCAACAACCCCGACGGCGTGGAGATCAAGGGCCCCAACGCCCCCCGCGACGACAAGGGCCACCCGCTGGATGGCATCCCGTTCCACCCCTACTACACGGTGCATGACATCTTCGGGGTCTGCGTGTTCCTGTTCATCTTCTCGGCCGTGGTGTTCTTCGCGCCCGAGTTCGGTGGCTACTTCCTCGAGTACAACAACTTCATCCCGGCCGATCCGCTCAAGACGCCCGCGCACATCGCGCCCGTCTGGTACTTCACGCCGTTCTATTCCATGCTGCGCGCCATCACCAGCGAGATGATGTACGCCCTCATCGCGTGCGTGGTGCTGGCCGCCGGCTTCGGCGTGGTCAAGGGCCGCCTGCCGGTTTTCATCAAGGTGGCGATCGTGGCCATCGCGGCAGCGGCCATCGCCCTCATGCTGTCGATCGACGCCAAGTTCTGGGGCGTGGTCGTGATGGGCGGCGCCGTCATCATCCTGTTCTTCCTGCCCTGGCTGGACATGAGCCCGGTCAAGTCGATCCGCTACCGTCCGGGCTGGCACAAGTACCTGTACGGCATCTTCGTGATCAACTTCGTCGCACTGGCCTATCTGGGCGTGCAGCCACCGTCGCCGCTGGGTGAGCGTGTCTCGCAGGTCGGCACGCTGTTCTATTTCGGTTTCTTCCTGCTCATGCCCTGGTGGAGCCGGCTCGGCGAGCCCAAGCCCGTGCCGGACCGCGTGATCTTCAAGGCGCATTGAGCAGGCAGGAGACCCATCCCATGAAAAAAATCATCCTCACGCTGATCGCGGCCCTGGGCATCGCCACGGGCGCGCAGGCTGCCGAAGGCGGCATCGCCTGGGACAAGGCACCTGTCCAGACCAACGACACGGCCTCGCTGCAAAACGGCGCCAAACTGTTCGTCAACTACTGCCTGAGCTGCCACTCGGCCGCGTTCATGCGGTTCAACCGCCTGAAGGACATCGGCCTCACCGACCAGCAGATCAAGGACAACCTGCTGTTCACCACCGAAAAGGTGGGCGAGACCATGAAGTCCACCATCGATCCGCGCCAGGCCAAGGACTGGTTCGGCGCCAATCCGCCCGACCTCACGGTGATCGCCCGCTCGCGCGCCGGCCATGGCGGAACGGGGGCGGATTACCTCTATACCTTCCTGCGCACTTTCTACCGCGACGAGACCAAGGCCACGGGATGGAATAATCTCGCCTTCCCGAGTGTCGGCATGCCTCACGTGCTCTGGCAATTGCAGGGCGACCGACGCCCCGTGTTCGAACAGCAGGAGAGCCATGGCCACAAGACGGAAGTCTTCAAAGGCTGGACGCAGGTGAGTCCGGGCACAATGAGCCCCCTCCAATACGACCAGGCCGTGGGTGATCTCGTCAATTACCTGCAATGGATGGGCGAGCCAGCGCAAAATACCCGGTTGCGCGTCGGCGTCTGGGTTTTGATTTTCCTCGGTGTGTTCACGGTGATTGCCTGGAGGCTCAACGCAGCTTTCTGGAAAGACATCAAGTAACCGCACCAACCGCCTGCGGCGCCAGACCTGGCGCTGCCCAGGTTTTCAGAGTGGACGCATCCTGCGCCCACTCTTTTTGATTTTTAGGAGCCTCTCACCATGATGGTGCTTTATTCGGGTACGACCTGTCCCTTCTCCCATCGCTGCCGTTTCGTTCTGTTCGAGAAGGGAATGGACTTCGAGATCCGCGATGTGGACCTGTACAACAAGCCCGAAGACATCAGCGTGATGAACCCCTACGGACAGGTGCCGATCCTGGTCGAGCGCGACCTGATCCTGTACGAGTCGAACATCATCAACGAATACATCGACGAGCGCTTCCCGCATCCGCAACTGATGCCCGGCGACCCGGTGGACCGCGCCCGCGTGCGCCTGTTCCTGCTGAACTTCGAGAAGGAACTGTTCGTTCACGTGAACATCCTCGAATCGCGTGCCACCAAGGGCAACGAGAAAGCGCTGGAAAAAGCCCGCGCCCACATCCGCGACCGTCTCACGCAACTGGCGCCCGTGTTTCTCAAGAACAAGTACATGCTGGGCGAGAATTTCTCGATGCTGGACGTGGCCATCGCGCCGCTGCTCTGGCGCCTGGACTACTACGGCATCGACCTGAGCAAGAACGCCGCGCCGCTGCTCAAGTATGCTGAGCGCATCTTCTCGCGTCCTGCGTACATCGAAGCGCTGACGCCTTCCGAAAAAGTCATGCGCAAGTGATTGCGCAATCCTTCCTTCCCGCACGCCACCATGATGAACGCCCAGGATTCCACCTCCACTCGCCCCTATCTCATCCGGGCCTTGTATGAGTGGTGCACCGACAACGGGCTCACGCCCTACGTTGCCGTGCGGGTGGACGACTCGGTGCAGGTGCCGCGCGAGTATGTGAAGGATGGCGAGATCGTGCTCAACATCAGCTACGACGCGACCAGCGCGCTGCAGCTGGGCAACGATTTCATCGAGTTCAAGGCGCGCTTCGGCGGCAAGCCGCGCGACATCATGGTCCCCGTGGGCCGCGTGATCGCCATCTACGCGCGCGAGAATGGCCAGGGCATGGCCTTTCCGCCGCCGGTGGACGTGCTGGAGCCGAGCGAAGGCGGCGTGCTGTCTTCCTCGGTCCTCAGCACGGCCACCTCCGCACCCGCGGAGTCCGAGTCTTCGACGGGCGCGGACGACCGTGTGGTGCAGCTGGTGTCCACCGATTCGCCTCCGGACGACGGTGGTGCGCCGCCCCGGCCCACTTCGCCGGGCTCCGGTGGCCGGCCCTCGCTCAAGCGCGTCAAATAGCGTTGCCATGCGGCTGCGGCGCATTTCGCGCGGCTAGAATGCAGCCTTCGCCGATTTAGCTCAGTTGGTAGAGCACCCGCCTTGTAAGCGGTAGGTCGTCAGTTCGATTCCGACAATCGGCACCATCTTTCCCTCTTTTCGTCTCCCCCTTTGCCATGCCTTCCCTTGCGGGCTTCAGGTTTGGATTTTGAGGCGAATGGAGTTAACCTCCCACCCCCGAGTGCGCAAATGCGCCTGCAAGGCAGGCAGCAGCTGACGCACCTTGGCCGCCGCTGCGTTGCTGCGCACTAGCAGGCACCATGTCGGGCCTTCGATCGGCCCTGCCTGAATGGCGGGTCGCAAAGTGGGTGGGATCAATGGCTCGATGGCCTTGAGCCGCTCCGTGGATTCGCGCGTCAGTGCTGCCAGCTTGGCCAATGTGGGGGATTCCTCCGTGGCTTGAAGCAGGGTGACGGCTTGGTGACGGCGGTTCATGGCAATGCGCCGCGCGGCGCGGAGAAATGTAGTGCACTTGATTATCACGGACGCCCGGCTGGCGCGAAGCCGGGCCATACACCTGACAGGGACACGGCTCATGGCGGCGGGCTTGCTGGTCTCGTTCAGCATCATGCTGGTCGCGGCCATGCTCTACCACTGGGTCTTTCTCAAGGGCGCGCGCGAAGGCTGGCCCATCGTCGGGTCGCTGGTCAAGCTGGTGGCCAAGGACGAAATGGAAGAGCGCGACCGCTTCATGCGCGCCAACCTTGACGCCATGGCGCGCAAGGTCGGCGAGATGCAGGCTCGGGTCATGCAGCTGGAATCGCTGGGCGAGCGGGTGCTGGGGCTGGCGGGCATGCCGGCGTCGGAACTGTCCCGGCCGCCCGGGCAGGGCGGTGCGCTGGTGTCGGGCCATCCCATGGACATGCAGGAGCTGGAGCGCACGCTGGACGACCTGGCCCAGCTCACGGACCGCCGGGTGGACCTGATGACCGTGGTGGAATCGCGGCTGTTCGACCAGCACATCCGAAAGCACATGGTGCCGACGCAGGCGCCGGTGCTGGGCAAGCTTCCCGGCTCGGCGTTCGGCTGGCGCATCGATCCCATCACGGGCCACTCCGCCCTGCACACGGGATTGGACTTCCAGGCGGACACGGGCACGCCCATCCTCGCGGCGGCTGGAGGCGTGGTGGTCGCGCAGGAGTACCACCCCGCCTACGGCAACATGATCGAGGTGGACCACGGCAATCAGCTGGTCACCCGCTATGCACATGCCTCCAAAACGATGGTCAAGCGCGGCGACCTCGTGCGCCGCGGGCAGAAGATCGCCGAGGTCGGCACGACGGGCCGCTCCACCGGCCCCCACCTGCATTTCGAAGTGCTGGTGCAGGGCGTTCCGCAGGATCCGCAAAAATTCCTGATGGCCGGAGCCCAGGCGCCCTCCACCCGCGTGGCCAGTGCCGGACCGGCCCAAAAGGCCGATGGCCAGCCCGTCACCCCGCGCAGGTAAAATCTGCGGTCCGGACCTGCCGACCCGGGTTGCGCAACTTGCAACCCGAGAACGCAGCCCCACCTGAACTCACTTCTTCTTTAGGGATTCTGGTCGCGCCGTACGCCTTCGGGCACGCGGCGCGGTCCTGCTCGCATGGCCACCAATTTCCTCACCAAATTATTCGGCAGCCGCAATGACCGGCTCCTCAAGCAATACCGCAAGACGGTGGCCCGCATCAATGCGATGGAGCCCGACTACGAAAAGCTGAGTGACGAGGCGCTGCGCGCCAAGACCGCCGAGTTCAAGGAACGCGTCTCCAAAGGCGAATCGCTGGACGACCTGCTGCCAGAGGCTTTCGCCGTGGTGCGCGAAGGCTCCAAGCGCATCATGAAAATGCGCCACTTCGACGTCCAGTTGCTGGGCGGCATGGCGCTGCATTACGGCAAGATTTCGGAAATGCGCACCGGCGAAGGCAAGACGCTCACCGCCACGCTGCCGGTCTACCTGAATGCGCTGTCCGGCGACGGTGTGCACGTGGTGACGGTCAACGACTACCTCGCCAACCGCGATGCCCAGTGGATGGGGCGCCTGTACAACTTCCTGGGCCTGACCGTCGGCATCAACCTGCCGCAGGCCCCGCGCGAGGAAAAGCAGGCCGCCTACCAGGCCGACATCACCTACGGCACCAACAACGAGTACGGCTTCGACTACCTGCGCGACAACATGGTGTACGAGTCGCGCGACCGGGTCCAGCGCGGGCTGAACTTCGCCATCGTCGATGAGGTGGACTCGATCCTGATCGACGAGGCGCGCACGCCGCT
Organism: Acidovorax sp. KPB24-07; assembly: GCF_057543315.1. Taxonomy (NCBI): domain Bacteria; kingdom Pseudomonadati; phylum Pseudomonadota; class Betaproteobacteria; order Burkholderiales; family Comamonadaceae; genus Acidovorax; species Acidovorax sp. KPB24-07. The sequence goes on along the minus strand of NZ_BAAJYS010000018.1, from coordinate 25,071 downwards.
CATCATCAGCGGCCAGGCCGAAGACCACACGGCGATGTACATCGCCATGAACGAGGTCGTGCCGCTGCTGGTGCGCCAAGAGGGCGAGGCCGATCCGCGCACCGGCGAGGGCGTCACCAAGCCGGGCGATTTCACGCTCGACGAGAAGACGCACCAGGTGTTCCTGACCGAGCAGGGCCATGAAACCGCCGAGCGCGTTCTTGCCAGCCGCGGCTTGATCGCCGAAGGCGCATCGCTCTACGACCCAGCCAACATCACGCTCATGCACCACCTGTATGCGGCGCTGCGGGCCAACCACCTCTACCACCGCGACCAGCACTACGTGGTGCAGGAAGGCGAGATCGTCATCGTGGACGAGTTCACCGGCCGCCTCATGTCGGGCCGCCGCTGGAGCGAAGGCCTGCACCAGGCCGTCGAGGCCAAGGAAGGCGTGGGCATCCAGGCCGAGAACCAGACGCTGGCATCCATCACGTTCCAGAACTACTTCCGCCTGTACAAGAAGCTGGCGGGCATGACCGGAACGGCCGACACCGAGGCCTATGAATTCCAGGAAATCTACGGCCTGGAAACCGTGGTGATTCCTCCGAACCGCCCGAGCAAGCGCAACGACCAGCTGGACCGCGTGTACAAGACCACGCGCGAAAAGTACGAGGCGGCGATCAAGGACATCCGCGAGTGCCATGAGCGCGGCCAGCCCGTGCTGGTGGGCACCACGTCGATCGAGAACTCCGAAATCATCGACCAGCTGCTGCAAAAGGAAAACCTGCCGCACCAGGTGCTGAACGCCAAGCAGCATGCCCGCGAGGCCGACATCGTGGCCCAGGCCGGCCGTGCGGGCATGATCACGATCGCGACCAACATGGCGGGCCGCGGCACCGACATTGTGCTGGGCGGCAACATCGAGAAGGCGCTGGCCGCCATCGAGAGCGACGAGTCGCTCGACGAGGCGACCAAGGAAAGCCGCGTGGCCGAGGTGCGCGCGCAGTGGATGCGCGACCACGAGAAGATCAAGGAACTGGGTGGCCTGCGCATCATTGCGACCGAGCGCCACGAGTCGCGCCGCATCGACAACCAGCTGCGGGGCCGATCGGGCCGCCAGGGCGACCCCGGCTCTTCGCGGTTCTACCTGAGCCTGGACGATTCGCTGATGCGCATCTTCGCCGGCGACCGCGTGAAGGCGATCATGGACCGCCTCAAGATGCCCGATGGCGAGGCCATCGAAGCGGGCATCGTCACGCGCAGCATCGAGTCGGCGCAGCGCAAGGTCGAGGCGCGCAACTTCGATGTCCGCAAGCAGCTGCTGGAATACGACGACGTTTCCAACGACCAGCGCAAGGTGATCTACCAGCAGCGCAACGAGATCCTGGACGCGAGCGACCTGTCCGGCCTGATCGCCAACATGCAGGAAGACTGCCTGACCGATCTGGTGCGCCAGTACGTGCCGGCCGAATCGGTCGAGGAGCAGTGGGACCTGCAGGCGCTCGAGAAGTCGCTGGCCGAGGATTGGCAGATCCAGTTGCCGCTGAAGCAGGAAGTGGACAGCGCGCACGCCATCACCGACGACGAGATCCTGGAAAAGGTGCTCACCGCAGGCAAGGCCGCCTTCCAGGCCAAGCTGGAGTTGGTGGGCCAGGAGAATTTCAACCAGTTCGAACGCGCGGTGCTGCTGCAGAGCTTCGACTCCAACTGGCGCGACCACCTGGCGGCCCTCGACTACCTGCGCCAGGGCATCCACCTGCGCGGCTACGCGCAAAAGCAGCCCAAGCAGGAATACAAGCGCGAGGCGTTCGAGCTGTTCCGCCAGCTCATCGACCAGGTCAAGAACGAAGTGACCAAGATCCTGATGACGGTGCAGGTGCAGTCGCCTGCGCAGCTGGACGAGGCCGCCGAGGCCCTGGAGAGCCGTGCCGAGAAGATCGCCAACGTGACCTACACCGCCCCCACCGAGACCGGTGAGGTGGAGGTCCGCTCCGAGGCCGCCATGGCGGCCGGTGCGCTCGCGGGCGAAGTGCCCCGTGTCGGCCGCAACGACCCATGCCCTTGCGGCAGCGGCAAGAAGTACAAGAGCTGCCACGGCCGTCTGGACTGACCATGCGGCACCGCCCTGATCGCAGGGCGGGATGCCTGTGCCGCAGGCGCGCAGGGATGGGGCGCGGCGGGCCGCAGCAGCGGTGGCTTCGTCTTCGGCTTGTCACGGGCCGCTGCTAGGCTGTTTCGCGTCACAGGGAGAAGGGCGCAAGGATGATCGACAAGCGGTTTTTCCCGCGGCAGGTGGTGCAGGCCACCGGTAACCGATGGGATTGGGCCCTGCTACCCCTGGTGCTGGCCGTGCTCTTCGCGCTGGCCTGGGGCGGCTCGCAGATGGCACGGCCCTACCAGGTGGGCGACGTGCTGCCGCTGTCGCTCGATCCGTGGATGCTGCCGTACTATCTGCTGCGCACCACGCTGCGCATGTTCATCGCACTGGGCGCATCGCTGGTGTTTGCCTGCGTCTTCGCGGCGCTGGCGGCCAAGTACCGCACGGCGGAGCGGGTGATGGTGCCGCTCTTGGACATCCTGCAGTCCATCCCGATCCTGGGCTTCCTGTCGATCACCGTGACGGGGTTCATCGCGCTGTTCCCGGGCAACCTCTTCGGCGTCGAGTGCGCGGCGATCTTCGCCATCTTCACCTCGCAGGCCTGGAACATGGCCTTCAGCCTGTACCAGTCCATGCGCACGGTGCCGGCCGAACTGCGCGAAGCCGCTGCGGTGTTCCAGCTGTCGGGCTGGCAGCGCTTCTGGCGCCTGGAGCTGCCCTTCGCCATGCCAGGGTTGCTCTGGAACATGATGATGTCCATGTCCGGCGGCTGGTTCTTCGTGGTGGCGTCGGAGGCGATTTCGGTATCGCACCAGGACATCAAGCTGCCGGGCGTGGGCTCGTACATCGCCCTGGCCATCGAGGCGCGCGACCTGGGCGCGATCGGCTGGGCGATCGTGGGCATGCTGGTCGGCATCGTGCTGTACGACCAACTGTTCTTTCGCCTGCTCATCGCCTGGGCCGACAAGTTCCGGTTCGAGGAGGGCGGCAGCGAAGCCCAGCCGACCTCCTGGCTGCTGTCCTGGATGCGCCGCACGTCGCAGCTCAAGCGGGTGGTGGCGCTGTTCGTGGTGCCGCTGGAGTGGTCGCTCACGCGGCTGCGCCGTCGTCATGACGGCACCTCGATCCGTGCACGCCCCTCCGTGCCCCATCCCGCCCTGACGCGCGCGGGCGATGCCTTGCTGGCGGCGGCGGCGGTGATGTTGGCGGTGATCTGGCTCGTGCGCTTCATCCACAGCGAGGTGGGCTGGCACGAGGTAGGCCATGTCTTCGTGCTCGGCACGTACACGCTGGTGCGCGTGGTCGTGCTGATCCTGCTGGCGGCGGTGGTCTGGGTGCCGGTGGGCGTCTGGATCGGCATGAATCCGCGCTGGGCGGGCCGGTTGCAGGCCGTGGCGCAGTTTCTGGCGGCCTTTCCGGCCAACCTGATGTTCCCGCTGGCCGTGGTGCTGATCGTGCGCTGGCACCTCGATCCGAACCTCTGGCTGGCGCCGTTGATGGTGCTCGGCACGCAGTGGTATCTGCTCTTCAACGTGATCGCCGGGGCTTCCAGCGTGCCGTCGGAGTTGCGTTATGCCGCACAGAATCTGGGGCTGTCGGGCTGGCTGCGCTGGAAGCGCTACCTGCTGCCGGCGGTGTTTCCCAGCTTCGTCACCGGTGCGATCACGGCCAGCGGCGGCTCGTGGAATGCGAGCATCGTGGCTGAATACGTGACCTGGGGCGACACCACGCTGCAGGCCGATGGCCTGGGCAGCTACATCGCCCACATGACGGCGATCGGCGACTTTCCCCGCATCGCGCTGGGCATCGGCGTGATGTGCGTCTTCGTCATGGGCATGAACCATTTCGTGTGGCGGCGCCTCTACGCGATGGCCGAAAACCGCATGCACTCCTGACGCCTGGAACCGAACCCATGGAAACCTCTCCCATGTCCCCCATCGCCGAGCTGGCCCAGGTGGGCAAGTCTTTTCGCTCCAGCGACGGCACCGCGCGTTCGGTGCTGGAGGGGGTCGATCTCGTGCTGCAGGAGGGCGAGATCGTCGCGCTGCTCGGGCAGTCGGGGTCGGGCAAGTCCACGCTGCTGCGCATCCTGGCGGGCCTGGTTCCGGTGGATGCCGGCGATGTTCGCTACCGGGGCCAGCCGCTGTACGGCCCGGCGCGCGGCATCGCCATGGTGTTCCAGTCGTTCGCACTCTTCCCGTGGCTCACGGTGCAGCAGAACGTGGAGCTGGGCCTGGAAGCCCGGGGGGTGGCCCCCGCCGAACGATCACGGCGGGCCGCCGCCGCCATCGAGCTGATCGGGCTGTCCGGGTTCGAGGGCGCGTTGCCGCGCGAGCTGTCGGGCGGCATGCGCCAGCGCGTGGGCATTGCGCGCGCCCTGGTGGTGGAGCCCGAAGTGCTGCTGATGGACGAGGCCTTTTCGGCCCTCGATGTACTGACGGGCGAACGGCTGCGCGACGACATTCTGGAGCTGTGGGGCAGCGGCAGCATGCCCACGCGCGCCATGCTCATCGTGTCGCACAACATCGAGGAGGCCGTGCTCATGGCCGACCGGGTGCTGATTTTCGCCAGCAACCCGGGCCGCGTTCGGGCCGAGCTGGCGATCCAGCTGCCTCGCCCGCGCCACCCCGACAGCCCCGAGGTGCGGGCCCTCATCGACGAGGTCTACGGGCTCATGACCGCACGCCAGCCGGGCGCAGGCCGCCCGGCTGCCGAACCGTCCCGCAGGCCCCTGGCCGACCAGTTGCCGCCCGCCGATGTCGGGCGGATGGAGGGGCTGCTCGAGCGGCTGTCCGAGGCGCCCTTCGACGGCCGGGCCGACCTGCCGCGCATGGCCGAAGACGCGGAACTGGCCGATGACGAACTGCTGGTTCTGGCCCAGGCGCTGGCCCTGCTGGGGTTTGCGCAGCTGGCCGACGGAGACCTGCACCTGACCGCGCTGGGCCAGCGCTACGTGCAGGCGCCCAACACCGTGCGGCAGACCCTGTTCGGCCAGCAACTGCTCGCGCATGTTCCGCTGGCGGCCCACATGCGCCACAGCCTGGAGCAAGACCCTGCGGGCGAGCTGCCGGAAAAGCCGTTCCTGCGCCTGCTGCACGAAAGCCTGGACGAGGCCCAGGCCGAACAGGTGCTGCGCACGGTCATCGAATGGGGCCGCTATGGCGAAGTGTTCGAATACGATTTCCACACCGGACTGATCCATCTGCCCGATGGCGATGCCAGCCAGGCCGCGCCAAAAGCCACGCCCTAGAATCGGCAGCTTTCGCCGTTGACCTTCCTTCTTCTTTCCCCCTTACCCGCCGAGACCCACTGCCATGCCCGTGAACCTGATTGCGCCGAATCCCGCTGACCTGCATCCCGTGCCCGGCGTGCGCCTGGGCGTGGCCATGGCTGGGGTGCGCAAGGCCAATCGCCGCGACCTCACGGTGCTGCTGATCGACGAAGGCGCGGCCGTGGCCGGCGTGTTCACGCAGAACCGCTTCTGCGCGGCCCCCGTGCAGGTGTGCCGCGAGCACCTGGCGGGCGGCCAGGCCATCCGCGCCATCGTGGTCAATACCGGCAATGCCAATGCGGGCACGGGTGCCGAGGGGCTGGCGCGCGCACGGTCCACCTGCCAGGCTGCGGCCGGCTTGCTGGGCCTGTCGCCTTCGCAGGTGCTGCCGTTTTCCACGGGGGTGATCATGGAGCCGCTGCCCGTCGACCGCATCGAAGCCGGCCTGCCCGCTGCCATCGCGGACGCGCAGCCCGGCCATTGGGCGCAGGCGGCCGAAGGCATCATGACCACCGATACGCTGCCCAAGGCCTTCAGCCGGCAGGTGCAGATCGGCGGCGCCACCGTGACGGTGACGGGCATCAGCAAGGGCGCGGGCATGATCCGTCCCAACATGGCCACCATGCTGGGCTTTCTGGCCACGGATGCGCGCATCGAACCCGCGCTGCTGCAGCCGCTGCTGCGCGAACTGGCCGACCGTTCGTTCAACCGGGTGACGATCGACGGCGACACCTCCACCAACGATTCGTTCGTGGCCATCGCCACCCAGCAGGCCGCGCATTCGCCCATCGTGTCGCTGGACAGCGCCGAGGGCCAGGCGCTCAAGGCCGTGATGCTGGACGTCGCGCAGACGCTGGCACAGGCCATCGTGCGCGATGGCGAAGGCGCCACGAAGTTCATCACCGTCCGCGTCGAGGGCGGCAAGACGGCGGAAGAATGCCAGCTGGTGGCGTACGCCATCGCGCATTCGCCGCTCGTCAAGACGGCCTTCTTCGCCAGCGACCCCAACCTGGGCCGCATCCTGGCGGCGGTGGGCTATGCCGGCATCGCCGATCTCGACCAGACCCTCATCGAGCTGCACCTGGACGATGTGCATGTGGTGACGAAGGGCGGGCGCAACCCCAGCTACCGCGAGGAAGACGGCCAGCGCGTGATGAAGCAAAGCGAGATCACCGTGCGCGTGGGCCTGGGCCGTGGCGATGCCTCGGAAACGGTGTGGACCTGCGATTTCAGCCACGAGTACGTGACGATCAACGCCGACTACCGTTCCTGAATCCGGGCCTCCAGCAGCGCTTATGACCGCCACCTTCGAACACCTGATGCTCCGTGCGGAGCAATTAATCTCCCGCATCGAATCGGTACTGCCCCAGGCCCTGACCGCACCGGATTGGTCCCGTGCCATCGCGTGGCGCTATCGCAAGCGCAGCGGCGGCCACGGTGCGCTGGAGCCCGTGCGCCACGTGGGGGGCATGCGTCTGGACGATCTGAAGGAAATCGACGCCCAGAAAGAAAAGATCCAGCGCAACACCCAGCAGTTCGTGGAAGGCCGGCCGGCCAACAACGTGCTGCTGACGGGCGCCCGCGGGACGGGCAAGTCCTCCCTCATCAAGGCGTGCCTCAATACCTATGCGCCTCAGGGGCTGCGCCTGATCGAGGTGGACAAGGCCGATCTGACGGACCTGCCCGACATCGTGGAGATCGTGGCGGATCGGCCCGAGAAATTCATCGTCTACTGCGATGACCTGAGCTTTGAAGAGGGCGAGCCGGGGTACAAGGCGCTGAAGTCGATCCTCGACGGATCGGTGGCGGCTTCCACGCCCAACGTGCTGGTGTATGCCACCAGCAACCGCCGCCACCTGCTGCCCGAGTACCACAAGGAAAACCTGTCCTATACCCATACGGAAGATGGCGAGGTGCACCCGGGCGAGGTGGTAGAAGAAAAGATCTCGCTGTCCGAACGATTCGGCCTGTGGGTCAGCTTCTACCCTTTCAGCCAGGACGAATACCTGGCCATCGTGGCGCAGTGGCTTTCCTTCCTGGGCGTCGCGGATGCGGAGATTGCCGCAGCTCGCCCCCAGGCGCTGGTCTGGGCACTGGAGCGCGGATCGCGCAGCGGCCGGGTCGCCTACCAGTTCGCGCGGGACTATGCGGGGCGCCAGCATGGCTGATCCCGTGGCTACTGTCGACGCCAGAACGCACACCGACGTGGCGGTCGGCATCCTGCTGCGTGCGGATGGCGCCATGCTGCTGTCCACCCGGCCCGCGGGCAAGCCTTACGCCGGGTACTGGGAGTTCCCTGGCGGCAAGCTGGAGGCCGGGGAGACAGTGGAAGAGGCCTTGCGGCGCGAGTTGATCGAGGAGCTGGGCGTCACCATCGGTGCGGCATCCGTCTGGAAGGTGACGGAGCACGACTATCCCCACGCGCTGGTTCGCTTGCACTGGTGCAAGGTCTGGGAATGGCAGGGCGACTTCGAAATGCGCGAGGGCCAGACCATGGCCTGGCAGCAGTGGCCCCTGCAGGTCTCGCCCGTACTGCCGGGCGCTTATCCCGTACTGGAGTGGCTGGCCCAGGAGCGGGGAGCAACCTTTGACCCTTCCACGATCAATCAGCTATAAAAATAATAGCTAAACGCCCTAGAAAAATATGCCCTGGAGGCTATTTTTCCCAGGCGCCCGGCGGAATGTGCGGAAGCCCGTCGCCCAAGTCGGGGTCTTGGGTCGGCGGTTCGGTAGGCACGCGGAATTCTTCGCTCGCCCAGGCCCCCAGGTCGATCTGCTTGCAGCGTTCGCTGCAAAACGGTCGGAACGGATTGCTGGGGCCGTAGAGGCTCTCGCCACGGCAGGCGGGGCACGTCACGTACTTGGCGTTGGAGGGGGCCGGCGAACGCGGCTGAGAACGGCTCATGGTCAACGGGCGCTCAGGCGCACAAGGTGAGTTCGAACGCGGCATCTTCGTTGGCGGCATGCAGCTTGCCGTCGTCATGCTGGCGCATCAGCCGCACGGAGACGATCAGGCGGTTGCCGCTGATCTCCGGGATCAGGTCCAGGGAAGGGTCGATGCGAAGGCGCAGCAGTTGGAAGGTGCGGCCCTGGGGCAGGGTCTGCTGGAACTGACCATGGTCCGCGGCCACCTTCTGGGGCACGCCCGAATCACGCAGCAGCTTCAGGAGGACGTACAACGACTCCGCCAGGGGGGCGAGGGTGGTCGCCCAGGCTTCCAGATCCTGCTGGCGCTGCTGGGGCGCATGGTGCTGCCAAGCGTAGTAGGCCGGCAGATCGAAGCCGCAGGTTCCCCCGGGAATGCCCACCCGGCTGCGGATGCTCATCAGCCAGTCGTTTTCTGCCAGGGCCTGGCCTGCCTTGCCCGTCTGCGCATTCAACCCGGCAAAGCACCGATCGAGCTGCGCGATGATGCCGTCCAGAACCGCTTCGGAAATCGAAGGGTTGCCCCGGTAGCCATCCAGCTGGTGCTTCTGCTTTTCCAGATCCTTGAGCACATCCGACTTGAGATCGGCGCGCGCCGCGACATCCATGATTTCGAAGACCGTCACCAGTGCGTAGTGGTGATCCTGAGGATGCTGGCGCGGAATCAACTCACCCAGGCGGCGAAACAGCTGCTCCAGCCGCAGGTAGGTTCTCAGTCGTTCGTTGAAGGGATATTCGTAAAGGATCACGCTGCAGGGTTCCTGGGGGCACACGGCTGGCGCTGCCAGCTTCGCGCGTCCGATATGCCGGGCATCATAGCCCGAACCGCTGGGCGATCTGAAGGACGTCAGCTCGCAACCCTTGCAGCGAGATTCCGTCGTTGTAGACCACCATGTCCGCTGCCGCCCGCCGGATCGCCCGGGGGGCTTGGGACGCCATGATGCCTTCGATCGTCTCGCGCGTCAGGGCGCTGCGCTGCTGCACCCGGAGGATCTGGGTTTCTGGGGTGCAGTCCACCACGAGAACCTGGTCCAGCTGCTGCGCCCAGCGGACAGACTCGACCAGCAGCGGGATGTCGAAGACGATCAGGGCCGCACCGCTTTGCACGGCGCGCGAAGCGGCTTCCTGCGTTGCCAGGGCCACCAGCGGGTGGACGATGCGCTCCAGGCGCTGACGCGCCGCCGGGTCTGTGAACACACGTTCCCGCATGCGGTCGCGGTCCATCGCGCCGTGCGCATCGATCAAGGCGTCGCCGAACGCGTCGCGGATGGGTTCGATAGCCGCCCCCCCTGGGGCAGTCACTTGGCGCGAAAGCCGATCGGCGTCGATGAGTGCAGCGCCGTGTTCCGCCAGCATTTGGCCCACCGTGCTTTTCCCGCTGCCGATGCCGCCGGTCAAACCCAGGCGCAGAGCGGGCCGCGATTCGGTCGCCATGGGCTCAAAGCCCCAGGCTGCGCAGTAGCCCTTGCAGGATCGTTTCCGGCCCGAACACCATGGCTGCGAGTCCCGAGCCGACCAGGAACGGACCGAAAGGAACGTATCCGCCTTCGCGCAACTGGCTGGCGAATTTCATGCCGATGCCAATGAACGCTCCGATGACGGACGCAATGAGAATGATCGGCACCAGCGCCGGCCAGCCGAACCAGGCCCCGAGCGCTGCAAAGAGCTTGAAGTCGCCATGGCCCATGCCTTCCTTGCCTGTCGCAAGCTTGAAGGCCCAATACACCGTCCACAGGGACAGGTAGCCTCCCACGGCCCCCATGACCGCGCTGAACAGCGGAATGCTGGTCCACTGCAGCGCAGAGACGATGAGGCCCGCCCAGAGCAAGGGCAGCGTGATGTCGTCGGGCAGCAGCGTGGTGTCCCAGTCGATGAACGCCAGAGCGATCAGCGCGGCGGCAAATCCGCACCAGGCCACTGCGGTGAGCGTCGTGCCCCAATGCCAGCCGCAAAAGAAGAAAAGGCCGCCCGTGGCCAGTTCGACCAAAGGATATCGGGGACTGATCCGCACTTTGCAGGCGGAGCACCGTCCGCGAAGCCACAGATAGCTCAGGACCGGGATGTTTTCATACCATTGCACCGCATGCCCGCAGGCAGGGCACCGCGACGCCGGCGTCCAGAGATTGAAGGGTTCCACCGGCGCCACTTCGGCCTGCGTGGACGCCGCATCCTTGTTCGCCATGGCGGCAAAGTCAGCGCATTCTGCGGCCCACTGCCGCTCCATCATCTTCGGCAAGCGATGGATCACGACATTCAGGAAGCTACCGATCAGCAGACCCAAAATGCCGAGTACCGAAGCGTCTCCCCAAGGTCCCAGTTCCATCAGACGACTTGACCCAGTTTGAAGATCGGCAGATACATCGAAACCACGATGCCCCCAATGATGGTGCCCAGGAACACGATGATGATGGGCTCCATCAGGCTGGACAGCCCCGCGACCATTTCATCCACTTCGGCCTCGTAGAAGTCGGCGGCTTTGCCCAGCATGTGGTCGATGGAGCCGGATTCTTCGCCAATGGCGCACATCTGGATCACCATGGACGGGAACACGTTGGCGTTGCCCATGGCAGCCGTCAAGCTCGTCCCGGTCGAGACTTCCTGCTGGATTCTTTCCGTCGCGAGGGCATACACGGAATTGCCGGAGGCGCCGCCCACCGAATCCAAGGCTTCAACCAGGGGAACCCCTGCGGCGAACATGGTGGACAGCGTCCGGGTCCAGCGAGCAACACATGATTTATCGATCAAGGACCCGAACACCGGAAGCCGCAGCAACAGACGGTCCATGAACATCTGTACTTTTTCGCTGCGGCGCCAGGCCTGCATGAAGAAATAAAATCCGCCCCCCAATACGCCAAAAATCAGCCACCACCATTTGACGAAGACCTCGCTCATGGCCATCACGAGGAGCGTAGGTGCCGGCAGTTCAGCGCCAAAGGATGTGAATACTTCCTTGAATGCGGGGATCACAAAGATCATGATCACCGTGACCACGACGAATGCAACGATCACCACCGAAATGGGGTACATCAATGCCGATTTGATCTTCGATTTGATGGCCTCGGTCTTTTCCATGTACATGGCAAGACGGTCCAGCAGCGCCTCCAAGATACCCGCGGCCTCGCCGGCTTCGACGAGGTTGCAATAAAGGCTGTCGAAGTACATCGGGTACTTGCGGAATGCCGCATTCAGCGACGTCCCGGTTTCCACGTCACTTCGAATGTCGTTGAGCAATTTCGTGACGCTGGCATTGGTATTGCCCCGGCCCACAATATCGAAGGATTGCAAGAGTGGCACGCCAGCCTTCATCATGGTGGCCATCTGGCGCGTGAACAATGCGATGTCTTTGGGCTTGATCTTCTTGCCCGAACGCATGCGCCGCTTCTTGATCTTGGTAGGCAGCACACCCTGTCTGCGCAAGGTCGCCTGGACCTGGTTTTCACCTACGGCGCGCACTTCCCCGCGGACAATCTTTCCACTGCGATCCTTGCCCTCCCATTCAAAGACGAAGTCCTTGATATCCCTCGATGCGGCGGTTGCCATAATGATCCTCGCGATTGGCGCTATTCGTTGGTGACAGCCAGCACCTCTTCGAGAGAGGTCAGCCCCATCTTGGCTTTATGAAGGCCTGCTTCGCGCAAGGAGCGAACCCCCTCGGCCTTGGCCTGCTTGGCGATTTCCAAGGCGCTTCCATCGCGCAAAATAATGCGTTGAATTTCTTCGGAAATCGGCATGACCTGGTAAATGCCCAGCCGCCCCTTGTAGCCATTGTTGCAAGCGGAACAACCGACCGGACGATAGGTCACCCAGGTGCCATCGATTTCATCCTCTTTATAGCCTGCCTCGAGCAGGGTTTCATGTGGAATATCGGCGGGTGCTTTGCAGACCGGGCACAAACGGCGAGCCAGGCGCTGGGCTGTTATCAGAATGACGCTGGACGCAATGTTGAATGGCGCAATTCCCATATTGCGCATCCGGGTGAGCGTGGTCGGAGCATCGTTGGTGTGGAGGGTGGACAGCACCAAGTGGCCCGTCTGTGCCGCCTTGATGGAAATATCCGCCGTTTCAAGATCGCGAATTTCGCCGACCATGATGATGTCGGGATCCTGGCGCAGAAACGACTTGAGTGCGGTGGCGAACGTCAGCCCCGCTTTTTCATTGACGTTCACCTGATTGACACCAGGCAAATTGATTTCCGAGGGGTCCTCCGCGGTCGCGATGTTGACGCCTGCCTTGTTCAGCAAGTTCAGGCAGGTATACAAGGAGACGGTTTTCCCTGAACCCGTTGGCCCGGTCACCAAAATCATGCCGTAAGGCCGGCCGATGGCATGCATCAGCCGTTCCTTTTCTTCCGGCTCATAACCCAGCGCATCGATGCCCAGCTTGGCGCTGCTGGGATCCAAAATCCGGATCACGATCTTTTCGCCAAAGAGCGTAGGCAGCGTGCTCACCCGAAAGTCGATGACCCGGTCCGGGCCTACTTTGAGCTTCATGCGGCCATCTTGTGGGACACGCTTTTCCGAAATGTCCAGTCTGGAAATGACCTTGATTCGGGACGCCAGCTTGTCCTTGATGGCAATGGGGGGCGAAGCAATTTCGCGCAATTCGCCATCGATGCGAAAACGCACCCGGTACTGGTGCTCGTAAGGTTCGAAATGCAAATCGGAAGCGCGCATGTTGAACGCGTCCAAAAGCATTTTGTGAAGGAACTTGACGATCGGCGCGTCTTCAACGTCGTTGGCGCTGTCGGAGTTTTCGGGAGCTTCTTCGACCTTGACATCGTCGAACTCGAAATCTCCCCCGCCCGACAGGCTTTCCATCGACTCGCTGACCGACTTGGTATTGGCCTCGATCAGCTTGATGAGCTTGTCGTATTCCGCAATGATCCAGTCCACCCCCATCTGGGTCGTGAATTTGATCTTTTCCGCTGCCTCCTGGTCGGTAGGGTCTGCGGTGGCCACGATCAGCCGGTTGTTGCGCTTGCTCAGTGCCACGACACGATAGGCGAGGCAGATCTTCGGATCCAGGAGATCTTTGGGAATCCGAAGGGGATCGATGGCTTCCAGATCCAGCAAGGGCGCACCGAATACGGCAGAAACCGTGTGCGCCAGATCAGCAGAGGAAACAGCCCCCGACCCGGTCAACTCGGCAATGAAGCTTGTTTTGCCGACTTGTGACTTGCGAAAGATATCTTCGGCTGATTTTTGACTCAGCTTGCCGGCTGACATCAATGCCCGGCCTAGACCTGGCAGGGCAATTGCGGCGCCTTCTTTGGGTGCGGTATCAACGGCCATGTAACCAGCAGAATCAATGTGGATGGAAAGGAAACCATCCTAACATCGTGCGGATGTTCGGGCCATGGGATGAACGGGATAGAGTGCGGCGAAACCACGAAGGTGTAACAACGTGGTCGGGGTGAGAGGATTCGAACCTCCGGCCTCTACGTCCCGAACGTAGCGCTCTACCAGGCTAAGCTACACCCCGATGTGTTGTTTTCAAGGCAATTACAGACGCCGCTCCAGCAATTGCGAGGCCAATTCTAGCAAACCTTCCGTGTAGCGATTGGAGGGCAATTGCCTCGCAGCATCGATTGCCTGCTGTGCTTGGGCTGCAGCGGCAAGTCGGGTTGCCTCCAGGGCCCCTGTGCTTTTCACAATTTGCACGATGGCTGGAAGTTCTTCCACGGCGCCGGTCTGTACGGCGTTTTCTATCAGGCGCCGCTGCTCCTGGGTGCCGCGCTGCATGGCAATGATCAAAGGCAGAGTGACTTTGCCTTCTCGAAGATCATCTCCCAGGTTTTTACCCATCTCCGAAGAGTCGCCGTCGTAGTCGAGCACATCGTCAATGACCTGGAATGCGGTTCCGAGCGCCTGACCGTAATCTGCGCAAGCTTTCTCCAGATCAGGAGAGCTGCGAGCAAGAATGGCTGCCAGCCGGGCGCTTGCTTCGAAGAGTTTGGCCGTCTTCGACCGGATGACCTCCAGATAGCCTTGCTCGTCCAGCGATGCGTCATGGGTGTTCATGAGCTGCTGCACTTCCCCTTCGGCAATGACATTGGTGGCCTCTGAAAGAATCTGCATCACGCGCATGTCATCTGCATCAACCATCATCTGGAAAGCGCGCGAGTGCAGAAAATCACCGACCAGCACGCTTGCCGGATTGCCGAAGTTCTCGTTGGCTGTCGGGCGCCCTCGCCGCAGGGTGGACTCATCCACCACATCATCGTGCAGCAAGGTCGCGGTATGGATGAACTCCACCACCGCTGCAAGATTGAAGCGCTGAAGCCCCTTGTAGCCGAGCGCGCCGCACATCAGCAAAAGCAAGGCTGGACGCAGGCGCTTGCCACCTGCGGAAATGATGTATCGGGCAATGTCTCCCACAAGAGAGACTGACGAATTCAGCCGGGCGGCAATGACTTTGTCCACCTCGTGCATGTCGTCGGCGATCAAGGCGAGGGTTGCTGAGGTGCTGGAGGTGGTGGTGGACAAGATGAGCGTGTGCAGCGACGAAAAATGGATTATAGGAATCGCTTCGTATCGACTCGGGCGCTCCTGGCGTGCCCGCCGCAAAAGACGACTTTTCCGGTTGCCGCCTGGTCGGATGCGGTTGGCTGGCTAAAAAATTTGCCTCGTGCTATATTCGCCGGCTCTGCGGAAATTCGTCCGCAGAACTCCATTCAAAGAGGTTCACATGTACGCGGTCATAAAAACCGGCGGCAAGCAGTATCGCGTTGCTTCCGGCGAAAAAATTAAAGTAGAACAGATTGCTGCGGACGTAGGCCAGGAAATTGTGATCGACCAGGTTCTGGCCGTCGGAAACGGCGCTGAAATCAAGGTTGGCACGCCCCTGGTGTCCGGCGCAACCGTCACGGCAACCGTCGTGGCGCACGGCAAGCACGACAAAGTGCACATCTTCAAGATGCGCCGTCGCAAGCACTATCAGAAACGCCAAGGCCATCGCCAGCAGTTCACCGAACTGCAAATCGGTGCGATCGCCGGTTAAAAGGAGCTGATGTCATGGCACAGAAAAAAGGCGGCGGCTCTACGCGAAACGGGCGCGATTCCAAGCCCAAGATGCTCGGTGTGAAGGCTTTCGGCGGCGAATTGATCAGCGCGGGCTCGATCATCGTTCGCCAACGCGGTACGCGTTTCCACCCCGGCACGAACGTCGGTGTGGGCAAGGACCACACGCTGTTCGCACTGGTCGATGGCCACGTGTCCTTCGGCACCAAGGGCGCCCTGTCCAAGCACACCGTCAATGTGACGCCGGCCTGACGCCTGCCACTTGATGCTTTCGAAGCCCCGACCTGTCGGGGCTTTGTCGTTTTGGACGTGTTGGCTGCCGGATGAATCGGCACGGCGTCGCTTTCCGAACCCTGTTTTGTAAACTGGATCCCCATGAAGTTCGTCGACGAAGCCTTTATCGACATTGCTGCCGGCGACGGCGGCAATGGTTGTGTGTCGTTCCGGCACGAAAAGTACAAGGAGTTCGGCGGTCCCAATGGGGGCGACGGCGGCCGGGGCGGGCATGTCTTTGCCGTGGCCGACCCGAACTTGAATACGCTCGTGGACTTCCGCTATTCCCGCCGCCACGAGGCCAAGCGTGGTGAGCACGGCATGGGGTCGGACATGTTCGGCGCCGCTGGTGATGACATCACATTGAAAATGCCGGTGGGCACCATCATCACTGATGCTGAAACGGGTGAAGTGCTGTATGAACTGTTGGTGCCGGGCGAGGTGATCACCATCGCCAAGGGCGGCGATGGCGGTTTTGGCAACATGCGGTTCAAAAGCGCCATCAACCGTGCGCCGCGCCAGAAAACACCAGGATGGCCTGGCGAGAAGAAAAATCTCAAGCTGGAGTTGAAGGTGCTTGCCGATGTCGGCCTGCTGGGCATGCCCAACGCCGGCAAATCCACCTTGATCGCTGCCATTTCCAATGCGCGGCCCAAGATCGCCGACTACCCCTTCACAACGTTGCACCCCAATCTGGGCGTGGTTCGGGTGGGGCCGGAGCAGAGCTTCGTCGTCGCCGACATTCCTGGGTTGATCGAAGGCGCTTCCGAAGGGGCGGGGCTCGGACACCAGTTCTTGCGCCACCTCCAGCGCACGCGTTTGCTGTTGCACGTGATCGATCTGGCGCCTTTCGATGACGCTGTCGATCCTGTCGCGCAAGCCAAGGCCATCGTGGGCGAGCTCAAGAAGTACGACGCGGGTCTCTATGACAAGCCGCGCTGGCTGGTGCTCAACAAGCTGGACATGGTTCCCAAGGAAGAGCGTGAAGCGCGCGTTCGGGATTTCGTAAAACGGTTCAAGTGGAAGGGCCCCGTTTTCGAGATTTCGGCTTTGACGCGCGAGGGTTGCGAGCCATTGATCCATGCCATTTACCGGCATGTGCAGGTTCAGCAAAAGGCCGAACAGACGCCGGAAGAGGTGGATCCACGTTTCGTGGGCGATCGACCCGAGTGATCCTTCTGCTTCGCTACTCCTGCTACTTATTCAATAGCGTTCATCGCTTGTCCATCCAGCGCTGACGCCAATACTGTCCATATGGTTTCCAGCATATTGCGCGACGCGCGCCGCATTGTCGTCAAAGTAGGGTCGAGTCTCGTGACCAACGAGGGCCGTGGCCTGGATGAGGCTGCCATCGGTGAATGGAGTCGCCAACTGGCGGCGCTGGCGCGCGGTGAATCGGGTGGGCGGCGCGAGGTGGTCATGGTGTCCAGCGGCGCGATTGCGGAGGGCATGAAGCGCCTGGGTTGGGCGACGCGTCCGCATGAGATCCATGAACTCCAGGCGGCTGCAGCAGTGGGCCAGATGGGCCTGGCGCAAATGTACGAGACCAAGCTGAGGGAACAAGGGCTGGGCAGCGCGCAAGTGCTTCTCACGCATGCCGATCTGGCGGATCGGGAGCGATATTTGAATGCCCGGTCCACGCTGCTCACCCTGCTGCGCCTGGGGGTGGTGCCTGTGATCAACGAGAACGATACCGTGGTTACGGATGAGATCAAGTTCGGCGACAACGATACGCTCGGTGCGTTGGTGGCCAATCTGGTGGAGGCTGATGCCTTGATCATCCTGACGGATCAAAAAGGGCTTTACACGGCAGATCCAAGGCGCAATCCGGACGCACAGTTCGTGCACGAAGCCCAGGCGGGCGATCTCGCCCTGGAGGCGATGGCGGGGGGCGTGGGCTCCAGCATCGGCCGGGGCGGCATGATCACGAAGATCATTGCCGCCAAGCGGGCCGCGGGCTCAGGTGCCTCCACTGTGATCGCTTGGGGCCGTGAGACCGATGTGCTCGTGCGCCTGACCCGGGGCGAAGCCATCGGAACGCTGCTGGTCGCGCAAACGCAGAAAAAGCAGGCACGTAAGCAGTGGATGGCGGACCATTTGCAGCTCCGTGGCGCCGTGACCGTGGACATGGGGGCGGCGGTCAAGCTGCGAACCGAGGGAAAAAGCCTTCTGCCGATTGGTATGACCGCCGTGGAGGGGGATTTTTCTCGTGGTGACGTCATCGCCGTGCGTGACGAAGCCGGTGTGGAAGTGGCCCGGGGGCTTGCCAACTACGCCAGTGCGGAGGCCCGTCTGCTGTGCCGCAAGCCGTCGGCGGAATTCGAACGGCTCTTGGGTTATGTCGCCGAGCCGGAAATGGTGCACCGCGACAACATGGTGCTGGCAAACGCCTGACTCAAAGGCATGGGCTTGCGGGCTGCCTTTTCCTTGCGGCAAAGGCAGCGGCGCGTCAAACCAATTTAGGCAGGAACTGCGAAGGCGACAGTGGAATGCCCGCGCCCTGTTCCGAAGGGGGCGAGGTGGCTTTGCTCTTTTGGGGGTCGGGGTCGAAGCTGGCCCCCGGGGGCATTTCCATGCCAGGACTGACCAGCAGGGAGCCTGCCCGGTGCATGGGCATGCCGCTGGGCAGCCCTTCACCTTCACGGGAGCGCATGCCGCTGCGCAGATAGCGATTGCGTTGCTCGTGGCGCGGCAGAAAGCGTGCCAGTTCGGTCAGCGCCATTTCATACACGCCGCGCTTGAACTCCACCACCACATCGAGCGGCACCCAGTAATCGTTCCAACGCCAGGCGTCGAACTCGGGGTGGTTGGTGGCGCGCAGATTCAGGTCCCAGTCATGGCCCAGCAACTGCAGCAAATACCAGATTTGCTTCTGGCCCTTGTAGTGTCCACGCGCATCGCGGCGGATGTACCGGTCAGGCACCTCATAGCGCAACCAGTCCCTGGTGCGGGCAACCACGCGCACATGGCCCGGCTGCAATCCCACTTCTTCGTGCAGTTCGCGGTACATTGCCTGTTCGGGAGTTTCCCCCCTGTCGATGCCGCCCTGCGGGAACTGCCAGCTGTGGGTGCGGATCCGCTTGCCCCAGAACACCTGGTTTTTCTGGTTGAGCAGGATGATGCCGACGTTCGGCCGAAAGCCGTCCCGGTCAAGCATAATCTAACCCCAATTTTTTAAACTGTGACCATTATGCACGGCGCCTTGTGCGCAGCAAGCAGACCGGGCGCAATTGCATGAAATCCCCCCAATGAAAGCGTCCCAATTCTTCGTCTCCACCCTCAAGGAAGCCCCGGCCGATGCGGAAGTGGTCAGCCACAAGCTCATGACGCGGGCGGGCCTCATCAAGAAGCTGGGGCGGGCATCTACAACTACATGCCCATGGGACTGCGCGTCATCCGCAAGGTGGAGGCCATCGTGCGGGAAGAAATGAACCGGGCCGGCGCCGTCGAGGTCGCCATGCCCGTGGTGCAGCCGGCGGAGTTCTGGCAGGAAACCGGCCGCTTCGACAAGATGGGCCCGGAACTGCTGCGCATCCAGGACCGGCACGGGCGCGATTTCGTGATCCAGCCCACGAGCGAAGAAGTGGTCACTGACATCGCCCGCCAGGAACTGCGCAGCTACAAGCAACTGCCCAAGAACCTGTACCAGATCCAGACCAAGTTCCGCGACGAGCGTCGCCCGCGTTTCGGGCTGATGCGGGGCCGCGAGTTCATCATGAAGGACGCCTACTCCTTCGACCGCGACCAGGAGGCCGCCAAGGCCAGCTACCAGGTGATGGCCCAGGCCTACCGCCGCATTTTCGATCGCTTCGGCCTGACCTACCGGGCCGTGGCCGCGGACAGCGGCGCGATCGGCGGCGACCTGAGCGAGGAATTCCAGGTCATCGCCGCCACGGGCGAGGACGCGATCGTCTACTGCCCCCAGAGCGATTACGCCGCGAACATGGAAAAGGCCGAGGCGCTGGCCCCCGCAGGCCCGCGGCCAGCGGCAGCCCAGGCCCTGGCCAGGACGCCCACGCCGGGCAAGAGCACCTGCGCGGATGTGGCGCAACTGCTGGGCGTGGCGTTGCAGACCACCGTGAAGTCTCTGGTGCTCGCCACCGACGAGACCAACGAGGCCGGCGAGATCGTCAAGACGCAGGTCTGGCTGCTGCTGCTGCGCGGTGACCACGACATGAACGAGATCAAGGTGTCCAAGGTGCCGGGCCTGGCGGGTTTCCGTTTCGCCACCGTGGGCGAGATCGAAGACCACTTCGGCTGCAAGCCGGGCTACCTGGGCCCGCTGCAGTTGCAAAAGCCGGTGAAGCTGGTGGTGGACCGCGAAGTCGCCGTGATGGCCGACTGGATCTGCGGCGCCAACGCGATCGACTTCCACATGACGGGCGTGAACTGGGGACGTGATCTGCCGGAGCCCGAGGTGGTGGCCGACTTGCGCAACGTCGTGGCGGGCGACCGCTCGCCGGACGGCCAGGGTGAACTCGCCATCGAGCGCGGTATCGAAGTCGGCCATGTGTTCTACCTCGGGACCAAGTACAGCAAAGCCATGAACGCCACCTTCCTGGGTGAGGATGGCAAGCCCGCATTCTTCGAGATGGGTTGCTACGGCATCGGCATCACCCGCCTGCCGGCCGCCGCCATCGAACAGAACCACGACGACCGCGGCATCATCTGGCCCGATGCCATCGCCCCCTTCACGGTGGTGGTGTGCCCGATCGGCATGGACCGCAGCGCGGAGGTCAAGGCCGCGGCCGAACAGCTCTACGGTGATCTGCTGGCGGCCGGCGTGGACGTGCTGCTGGATGACCGCGGCGAGCGCCCGGGCGCGATGTTCGCCGACTGGGAGCTGATCGGCGTGCCGCACCGCGTGGTGATCTCCGACCGTGGACTCAAGGAAGGCCAGCTGGAATACCAGCACCGCCGCGATACCGCCGCGACCAAGGTCGCCACGGCCGACATCCTGGCGCACATCAAGGGCCGGTTGACACCATGAGCGCGATGAAAGGCGAGGCCGGGGCGGTTTCGCGCCGGGCCTGTCTGGTGTCCTTGTCCGCCGGGCCGGCCGCCTGGCTGGCGGTCCCCCAGGCCGCCCATGCCGGGGGGCAACTGGAAGAACCCCTGATCGACTCCGTGCGCACTGCATTGAGTTCCGCAGTGCTCAATCAGGCGCCGCCCGAGCCCCAGTTCGGCACGACGGAAGCGCGGCTGCACTACCTGCGCTGGCTGGGCACCATGAGCGACCGGCTGCGCCGCCGCAAGCCGGATTGGGAGGTACGCCGGGATTTCCTGCAGACCGTCTGGTACGAGTCCAAGCGGGCAGGGCTCGATGTGTCGCTGGTGCTTGGCCTAGTGCAGGTCGAAAGCGCATTCCGCAAGTTCGCCGTGTCCAGCGTGGGCGCGCGGGGCTACATGCAGGTGATGCCTTTCTGGACGCGGGTGATCGGCGACGGCGATCCGGGCAAGCTTTTTCATATGCAGACCAACCTGCGCTTCGGTTGCGTGATCCTGCGCCATTACCTCGATCGGGAGCGTGGCGATCTGTTCATGACGCTGGGCCGCTACAACGGCAGCCGCGGCCGGCCGCAGTACCCCGACGCGGTGTTCGCTGCGCAGCGCAACTGGGTGTTCCAGGACCGCATCACCACCGCAGCCGAGGGCCTCGCACCGGCCGGTGGATAGCCGCCCGGTCGGGCCTCCTGGGTGCCGCCGCCCTCAGATGGCGCTGGCCGCGGCGATGGGCACGCCGTTCGCATCCTGCAGCCGCGACACCATGATTTGGTCGATGCGGTAGCTGTCCACGTCCAGCACTTCGAACTTGTAGCCGCCCCAGTTCACGCTGTCGGTGCGCCGGGGCACGCGGCGCAGCATCACCATGAGGAAGCCGGCCAGCGTTTCGTACTCTTCGGCGTGGGGCAGTTCGTCCAGGTTCAGTGCGCGCAGCACGTCTTCGACCGGGGTAACGCCGTCGATGAGCCAGGAGTTCTCGTCGCGGCGCACGATCTGCTCCTCGTCGGCCGGGCCCATGACGAGGTCGCCCATCACGGTGCTCATCACGTCGTTCAGGGTGACGACACCCACCACCAGGCTGTATTCGTTCACGATGACCGCAAAGTCTTCGTGCACCTGGCGAAACTGCTCCAGCACTTCGGACAGGGACAGCCGGTCCGGCACGATGAGCACCTTGCGCACCAGGCCCTCGTCGGCCAGCGAGATGGGCTGGTTGTTCAGCACGCGCTGGAAGAGGTCCTTGGCGTCCACGTAGCCGACCACGTGGTCGATGTCGCCGTCGCACACGGGATAGGTCGAGAAGGGCTCTTCCGCGATGCGCGCTCGGATCACGGTATCGGGATCGTCGCGCAGGAAGTACGCGATGCGGTCGCGCTGCGACATGGCGCTGCCGACAGTGCGCGTATCCAGCTCGAACACGTTCTCGATCACCTGCTGCTCCCGCGCGGCCAGCACGCCGGCGCGGGCACCGGCCTCCATCATGGCCAGGATGTCGTCGGAGGTGACCCGGTCGTCCCGCAGCGACGACAGCCCCAGCATGCGGAACAGCAGGTCCGCGCTGCGGCTGTAGAGCCAGACCACGGGCCGCAGCACGGTCATCAGCAGCTTCATCGGCGCCGACACGCGCAGGGCCAGGCGTTCGGGATTGGCCATGCCCAGCCGCTTGGGGAACAGGTCGGCCAGCAGGATGAACAGCGAGGTGATGATGGTGAACGACGCCAGGAAGCCCGCGGTCTCCGCGCGTGCGTTGCTCAGCCAGTAGGCGAACAGTTCGGTGAAATGGGGGCTGAGCGCGCCTTCGCCCACGATGCCGCCCAGGATGGCGACGGCGTTCTGGCCCACCTGCACCACGGTGAAATAGTCGCCGGGCTGCTCCTGCATGCGCATGACGCGGTCGGCGCGGGTGTCGCCTTCGTCGGCCATCTGGCGCAGGCGCAGGCGGCGCGAAGCCGCCAGGGAGATTTCCGCGATGGAGAAGAACGCGCTGGCCACGATGAGGAGGCCGATAACGAAGAGACTTTGGGACAGGGTCATGGGACGGCAGGCGCCGCCATGATCGTGCTGTGCGCCAGCGTGCCGAGTGTAGCCGCCCTGCCGCGCGCCTTCGCGCGCCCGCACGCAGGGGATGCGAGCGAGCGGCGAGGGCGGCGGGGGCTACTTCACTGCAGGAAGCCGATGCGCGATTTGCCGCCTGCGCTGCGCGGCAGGTCGCCCACTTCGACCGCGCTGCGGTGCTGCAGGCGCGCGTTGCCGAAGCCCGTCATCAGGGCGCGGCGCATTTCGCGCGGGGGCATCTGCGCGAGCACGTCCAGCACGTCGGACTGCGGCTCGGGGTCGAGCATGCGGCCCCAGTCGTGGCCGTTGCGGATGCCCTGGTAGAGGTTGCGCGCGATGGCGCGGGCCTGCTCCGGCGTGGGCGCCTGCACCTCGAACACGTTCATGCGGTTGAGGATGGGGTCGGGGATGCCGCGCTCGTCGTTGGCGGTGGTGATCCAGATGACCTGGCTCGCGTCGATGGCGACCTCGGCGAACTCGTCGGTGAAGCTCTGCGCCGTGTCGTGCTCCAGCAGGCCATACAGCGCGCCCAGCGGGTCGTACTGCGCGTCGCTTGCGGCCTTGTCGATCTCGTCCACGACGATGACGGGGTTGGCGTATTCGCCCTCCACCAGCGCCTCGAACACCTTGCCGGGCCGCGCGCCCTTCCACTGCGAGGACGAGCCCGACAGCAGCCAGCCGGCGGTCATCGAACTCATGGGCACGAGGTTCATGCCGGTGCCGAGCAGCTCGGCCAGGTGCCGCGCGAAGTGGGTCTTGCCGATACCGGGCGGGCCCAGCAGCAGCATGGGCGTGACTTCGAGCCCGTCGCGGCTGTCCTGCGCCAGGGCCACGTGGCGCTTCACATCGTCGAGGACGTCGGTGAAGTTGGGCAACTGGTCATAGAGATGGGCCATGTCCGGCACGCCGGAAGGCTTGACCTGGAAGCGTTCGGGCCCGCGTTCCAGCATGCGTTCGTACACCGCGCGCAGATTCTCGTATTCGCGCTGGCTGCCGCCGTCCTGCAGCCGCGTGAGCTTGCGCTCGACGTCGCAGGGGTGGAACACGTTGCGCAACTGGGCCACCGGCAGGCTCAGGGCCGGCGTTTGCGGAACAAGGCTTTGTGTCGTCATGGCGCGCTCCTGTGTGAGGAAGTCACGCACCCATTCAAGCACACAACATGCCCGGTCTCAACGGCGGAAAAACCCCGTCAACCCGCCCCTGTTGTTCCCATGCAAAAGGCCGCCCGGGGGCGGCCTTCGGTCAATGCAGCCGCCGGGGCTGCCGGCGTCATTCGCCCTGCGTGCCCAGCACCTGCTTGAGTTCGCCCGACTCGTACATCTCCATCATGATGTCCGAGCCGCCGATGAATTCGCCCTTCACGTAGAGCTGCGGGATGGTGGGCCAGCTGCTGTATTCCTTGATGCCCTGGCGGATCTCCGGGTCGTCCAGCACGTTCACCGTGGCCACGCTCTTGGGGTCCACGCCGCAGGCCTTCAGGAGCTGGATCGCGCGGCCCGAGAAGCCGCACATCGGAAAACTCGCGCTGCCCTTCATGAACAGCAGGATGTCGTTGGATTTGACGAGGGCGTCGATGCGTTGCTGGGTGTCGCTCATGGGTTGCTCCTGAAAGTGGCCGTGGATCGGCGGCAAGGCGTGATTATTTCACTGTCGGCGAAGGCCGGTGGGCGCCGCGGTGATCCGCGGCATGCCCTGGCGGTGGTGCGCAGGCTCCACATGGGGGCGCCGCGGGCGCTTTCCAGTGCCGGCGACCGGGGGATGGATCGCATCACGGCGCGGGCGGTCGGCGGCCGCCGGTGCAGCGCGCATGCCCGGCCAGATCGCTGCGGCTCTGCACCTCGGTGAAGCCGGCCTGGCGCAGCAGCGCCTGCACGGCCTCGGCCTGGTCCCAACCGTGCTCCAGCAGCAGCCAGCCGCCGGGCACCAGATGGGTCGGCGCCTGCACCGAAATGGTGCGGATGTCGTCCAGGCCGTCCGCGCCGCTGGCCAGTGCGTTCAGGGGCTCATGGACGAGCGCCGCCAGGTGCGGGTCGTCCGCTGCGATGTAGGGAGGGTTGGAGACGATGGCATCGAATTCCGCGCTGCCGCTCAGGCCCGCGAGCCAGTCGCCTTCGGCGAAGCGCACCGGCAGGCCCAGCCGCTCGGCATTGGCCAGGGCGACCTGCAAGGCCTGGGCGCTGGCATCGACCGCCAGCACCTGCGCGTCGGGCCGCTGGTGCTGCAAGGCAAGGGCGATGGCGCCGCTGCCGGTGCCCAGGTCGGCCACGCGCGGGGCGGCGATGGGCTGGAGCACCTGCAGTGCCCAGTCCACCAGGGTTTCGGTGTCCGGTCGCGGGTCCAGCACGCGGGCATCGACCTGCAGCGCCAGGCCGTAGAACGCCTTGCGGCCCGTCAGGTAGGCCACCGGCTCCCCGGCCGCGCGCGCCGGCACAGCGCCAGGAAGGCGT
>NZ_BAAJYS010000017.1:0-33921 GCF_057543315.1 Acidovorax sp. KPB24-07 | reverse complement strand
GGGCGGGGCGTCACCGGGCGCCAGGCGCGCTGCGGCGGGCGCGTGCATCAGTTCGCGCAGCCGTGCCCGCGCGCGAGACAGGCGCGACATCACCGTGCCGACGGGTATCTGCAGCACGCGGGCCGTCTGCGCGTAGTCCATGTCTTCGAGCGTCACCAGCAGCAGCACCGCGCGCTGGTCGGGGGGCAGGCGCTGCAGGCAGCGATCGAGGTCGATGGCGTCGTCCGATGCGGGCGCCGGGGCCTGCAGGCTGTCCTGCACGGCCTCGATGTCCAGCAGCGGCAGGGCCGAAGCCGAGCGCTGCTGGTTCAGGTACAGGTGGTGCATCAGAGTGAAGAGCCACGCCCGCAGATCGCTGCCCGACCGCCAGAGCAGCCACTTGCGGCACGCGCGTTCCAGCGTGTCCTGCACCAGATCGTCCGCGGCCCAGGCATTGCCGGTCAGGGCCCGCGCATAGCGGCGCAGGCTGGGCAGGTGCTCGACGATCCGGTCCATGGGGGCGGGCGCTGGGCCGGTCCCGGATCAGGGTTTGGCGGTGTGCCAGACCTGGTTGACGCCGTCGCCGGTGCGATCGCCTGGCTTGGCGTCCTTGGCCCAGTAGTACAGCGGCTTGCCCTTGTAGGCCAGCTGGCTGCTGCCGTCGTCGCGGCGCACCACGCTGTAGTCGCCGGTCGGGGTGGAATTGCCGGCCATCAGCGGCGGCCAGTTGGTGGCGCAGGGGCCGTTGCAGACCGATTTGCCGCTGCCCGTCGCATCGCGGTCGAAGGTGTAGAGGGTCATGCCGTTGGGGCCGGTCAGTGCGCCGTCCTTGGCCTGGACGCCAGCCGGCGCCGTCATCATGGAAGAGCAGCCGGCCAGCGCCAGTGCAAAGGCGGCGGTGGCCACAGAGGAAGCGATACGGATCATGGGTGTCTCCAGTCGATCGGGTGCGGGCGACGCGAAATGCGGCCCTGCACCTGGATGAACACCGAAGGATGCGCTTTTATTCCCTGCACCGCCGAAAAAATTACCGGTGGCGGCTTTTCATCGCACGCTCGACCTCGCGCTTGCCTTCGCGGTCCTTGATGGTGTCGCGCTTGTCGTGCTCCGCCTTGCCCTTGGCCAGCGCGAAATCGCACTTCACCAGGCCATCCTTCCAATGCAGGTTGAGCGGCACCAGCGTGTACCCCTTTTGCTCGACCTTGTTGATCAGGCGGTCGATCTCCTGCCGGTGCAGCAGCAGTTTCTTGGTGCGCGCCGCCTCGGGGCTGACGTGGGTCGAGGCAGTCTTGAGGGCGTTGATCTGGCAGCCGATCAGGAACAACTCGCCTTCGCGGATCACGACGTAGCCGTCGGTCAGTTGCACCTTGCCTTCGCGCAGTGCCTTGACCTCCCAGCCGTGCAGCACCATGCCGGCTTCGTAGCGTTCCTCGAAGAAGTAGTTGTAGGCTGCCTTTTTGTTGTCGGCGATGCGGGACTGTGTTTCGGGTTTTTTGGCCATGGGTTATAGGTGCGGCGCAAACCGGGAGATGAAAGCCCTCCCTACAATCGTTGTCGTCTCGCTTCCAAGATTTTAGGCCCACGCGCTCCAGGCCCTCCGTAGGGCATCCGGCCCTTTGCCCTGGGCGCCATGCTTCATCCATGAAAAACGTCAACAAGTCCGTCTTGATCTGGTACAGCCCCGAGGAAATGTTCGCCCTCGTCACCGATGTGGCCAAGTACCCGGAGTTTCTGCCCTGGTGCGACCACGCGGCCGTGCTGGACCAGGACGCACAAGGCATGACGGCCGAGGTTGGCATCGCGCTGGGCGGGCTGCGCAAGACATTCGTCACGCGCAACACGCAGGAGGCCGGGCGCCGCGTTCAGATGCGCCTGGTCAAGGGGCCATTTTCGCAACTGGACGGCGACTGGGTTTTCCATCCCGTGGGAGACGGCTCGCAGCGCGCCTGCAAGGTCGAGCTGACGCTGAACTATGGTTTCGACAGCGTGGCGCTGGCGGCCTTGGTCGGGCCGGTTTTCGATCGCATTGCCGGCACGATGGTGGACGCGTTCATCCAGCGCGCCGAGCAGGTGTATGGCTGACAGGCCGGACACATCCGCTGCTGGGGCGGCGGTGGAGTGGCTGACGGTGACGGTGGTGCACTCCTCGGCACCCCGATCGACCGTGGAGCGGGTCTTGCCGTTGCCCAGGGGGGCCACCCTGGCCGATGCATTGAAGGCCTGCGGGCTGGCTGCGGGCGACAGCGCCTGCGGCGTATGGGGCAGGGCGGCGGCGCCCGACCAGGTTTTGCAGGACGGGGACCGGGTGGAGCTGTACCGGCCTTTGGTGGTGGACCCCAAGGTGGCGCGGCGCGAGCGTTTCGCCCGCCAGGGGGCCCGGTCCACCGGCCTGTTCGCGCAGCGCCGGCCGGGTGCGAAGGCCGGCTATTGAGGGCTGGCGGGCACGGGGGTATTTGACATGCCCTTGCGGGTGGTCATCCAGTGACCGTGCCGGGTTCTGCCCGGCTCAGCGCGGCGCGCACTCGGACGCGATCACACTGTCGGCGCGGCGGGCCTCCGCGGCCTTGGCGGATTCGTCCATGAACACGCGCTCTCCCTGTGCATTGGTCTGGCTGAACAATTGGCCGGATGTCATCGCTGCCTTGGATTGCCGTGCCCGCTCGCAGTTTTCGGCCCGCAGCTTGGCCTGGCGCTCGTCGTCGGCCCTCTTCTTGGCGGCCTCTGCCGCGTCGGCCTGGGCCTTGCGCTCTTCCAGTTCCTTGTCTTTCCCGCTGGGGCGTGGCGCACTGGCTGCCGCCATGGCGGCAGAAGCCCCATCCGCCGCAGGCGGCACGGCAACCGGGCGGGCCGAGATCGCATTGCCGCCGGGCTGCTTGAGAATGCTCTTTTGCGGAATCTCCGTTGGCGGCGGCCGGTCGCTGAAGACCTTGCGGCCGTCCTTGTCGATCCACTGCCATTGCGCCGCAGCGCCCATGGCCCACGTGCAGGCGAGGGCGGCCAAAAGAAGCTGGGGGGTTTTCATGCGATGCAAGTTTAGCGGCCGAAGCCCCTTGGCGCCATGGTTGCCAAGCCACAACGCGAGCACACGCACGGCCCGCAGGTACAATCCTTTTTTTGGAGCTTTCTCATGCGCCTTCTTGGAAAAGCGCTCACCTTCGACGATGTGTTGCTGGTGCCAGCGTACTCCCAGGTCCTCCCCAAGGACACGTCCCTCGCGACGCGACTCTCCCGCAATATTTCCCTGAACCTGCCGCTGGTGTCCGCCGCCATGGACACGGTCACCGAGGCGCGCCTGGCCATTGCCATCGCGCAAGAGGGCGGGATGGGGATCGTGCACAAAAACCTCACGCCGCAGGAGCAGGCCGCCCACGTGGCCAAGGTCAAGCGGTACGAGTCCGGTGTCGTTCGCGATCCCGTCGTCATCACGCCCGAGCACACCGTTCTGCAGGTGTCGCAACTGTCGGAGCAACTGGGCATCTCGGGTTTTCCGGTGTGCGACGGTGGCAAGGTCGTCGGCATCGTGACGGGGCGCGACCTGCGCTTTGAAACGCGCTACGACGTCAAGGTGCATGAAATCATGACGCCGCGCGACAAGCTCATCACGGTCAACGAGAAGGAAGGCACTTCTCCCGCCGCGGCCAAGGCCTTGCTCAACAAGCACAAGCTCGAGCGGCTGCTGGTGGTCAATGACGCGTTCGAGCTCAAGGGCCTGATCACCGTCAAGGACATCACCAAGCAAACCAGCTTTCCCAATGCCGCCCGGGATGCCGCTGGCCGCCTGCGCGTCGGCGCGGCTGTCGGCGTGGGCGAGGGCACGGAAGAGCGCGTGGAAGCGCTGGTGAAGGCCGGAGTCGATGCCATCGTGGTGGACACGGCCCACGGCCACAGCAAGGGCGTGATCGACCGGGTGCGCTGGGTCAAGCAGAACTACCCGCAGATCGACGTGATCGGCGGCAACATTGCCACGGGCGCTGCTGCGCTGGCCTTGGTGGAAGCCGGCGCCGATGGTGTCAAGGTCGGTATCGGCCCGGGCTCCATCTGTACGACCCGCATCGTGGCGGGTGTGGGCGTGCCGCAGATCATGGCCATCGACAACGTGGCCACGGCGCTCCGTGGCACGGGCGTTCCTCTCATCGCCGATGGCGGCATCCGTTACTCCGGCGATATCGCCAAGGCGTTGGCGGCCGGCGCCAGCGCCGTGATGATGGGCGGCATGTTTGCCGGCACCGAAGAAGCGCCGGGCGAGGTCATCCTGTTCCAGGGCCGCAGTTATAAAAGCTACCGCGGGATGGGCAGCATCGGCGCCATGCAGCAGGGCAGTGCGGACCGTTACTTCCAGGAGTCCAGCACAGGCAACCCCAATGCGGACAAACTGGTGCCGGAAGGCATCGAAGGCCGCGTGCCCTACAAGGGGTCGATGGTCTCCATCGTGTTCCAGATGGCGGGCGGTGTGCGCGCCGCCATGGGTTACTGCGGTTGCGCCACGATCGAAGAAATGAACAACAAGGCCGAGTTCGTCGAGATCACCACCGCAGGCATCCGCGAAAGCCATGTCCACGATGTGCAGATCACGAAGGAAGCGCCCAACTACCGCGCCGACTGATCTTGTCGCCACCTCAGGCCCGAACCCTTCTTGCGGTGTTCGGGCCTTTGTTTTTTCCTCTCCCCGCCGCCTGCCATGCAACACCAGAAAATCCTCATCCTCGATTTTGGCTCCCAGGTCACCCAACTCATCGCGCGACGAGTGCGCGAGGCGCATGTGCTCAGCGAAGTGCACCCCTGCGATGTCACGGATGAATGGATCCGCGAATATGCCAAGGATGGTTCGCTCAAAGGGGTGATCCTCTCCGGCAGCCATGCCAGCGTGTACGAGGACACCACCGACAAGGCCCCGCAAGCCGTGTTCGAACTGGGCGTTCCCGTGCTGGGCATCTGCTACGGCATGCAGGCCATGGCCCACCAACTGGGCGGCAAGGTCGAGGGCGGGCACAAGCGCGAGTTCGGTTTCGCGGCGGTGCGTGCACGGGGCCATACCGAACTGCTGCGCGACATTGCCGACTTCACCACGGAAGAAGGCCACGGCATGCTCAACGTGTGGATGAGCCATGGCGACAAGGTCACGGAACTGCCCCCGGGCTTCAAGCTCATGGCCAGCACCGAGAGCTGCCCCATCGCCGGGATGGCGGATGAAGAGCGCAAGTTTTATGCGGTGCAGTTTCACCCGGAAGTCACGCATACCGTGCAGGGGAAGGCGCTGCTGGAGCGGTTCGTGCTCGGTATCTGCGGCGTGCGTCCCGACTGGATCATGGGGGACTACATCTCCGAAGCGGTCCAGAAAATCCGCGACCAGGTGGGCGACGAAGAAGTCATCCTGGGGCTGTCCGGCGGGGTCGACTCCTCGGTGGCGGCGGCGCTGATTCACCGCGCCATCGGCGATCAGCTGACCTGCGTTTTCGTGGACCACGGCCTGCTGCGTTTGAACGAAGGCGACTTGGTCATGGAGATGTTCCAGGGCAAGCTGCATGCGAATGTCATTCGTGTCGATGCGAGCGATCTGTTCCTGGGCAAGCTGGCAGGCGTGAACGACCCGGAAGCCAAGCGCAAGATCATCGGCGGCGAGTTCGTGACGGTGTTCAAGCAAGAGGCCGCCAAACTGAAGGCGGGCGACAAGGGGCACAAGGGTGCCACCTTCCTCGCGCAAGGCACCATCTATCCCGATGTGATCGAGTCGGGCGGCGCCAAGAGCAAGAAGGCCGTCACCATCAAGAGCCACCACAACGTCGGCGGTTTGCCTGAGCAACTCGGCTTGAAGCTGCTGGAGCCGCTGCGCGATCTATTCAAGGATGAGGTGCGCGAACTGGGCGTCGCCCTCGGGCTGCCGCCCGAAATGGTGTACCGCCATCCATTCCCCGGGCCGGGCCTGGGCGTGCGCATTCTCGGCGAAGTGAAAAAGGAATACGCCGATTTGCTGCGGCGCGCCGACGACATCTTCATTCAGGAACTGCGCAATTTCATTGATCCAGGCACTGGCAAGAGCTGGTACGAGTTGACGAGCCAGGCCTTCACCGTGTTCCTGCCCGTGAAAAGCGTGGGTGTCATGGGGGATGGGCGCACTTACGACTACGTGGTGGCCCTGCGCGCCGTGCAAACCAGTGACTTCATGACCGCGGATTGGGCAGAGCTGCCTTACGCGCTGCTCAAGAAAGTGTCCGGACGGATCATCAATGAGGTGCGCGGGATCAATCGAGTGACCTACGACGTCTCCAGCAAGCCGCCCGCGACGATTGAGTGGGAATGAACTGGCGTCTCCTCGATGGCAGATGGAGCGGATGTCCCATTGCCGGGGGCATCTGAACCGCTGGCGTTTGGTTCCGATTTGCGGCTTTGACTTTTATTCAGGGAACAATTTATACCGGTCGGCCGCGGATGGATATAGCCCGCGATAAGGTGGGTCCGACTCCAAATAATGGATCGTCGAAGAAAAAAATTAAGCCATAAAAAAAGCCACACGAATGTGGCTTTTTTTGTTGGCCAAGAAGCGTATTAGGCTTCCTTGTTTTCCTTGATGTTGAAGCCCATTTGGCTTTCCGCACCCTTGCCGCCTTGGTTGGTTTGTTCCCAGTACTGGGTCTTGACCTTGGCTGCCTGGAAGGCATAGTTCACCAGGACAGAGTCGCTGCCGTCGGTGCCGCTGACGGTCACGCTGGTCACCATCACGTCGGTCAGGGTGATCTTACCGAATTCGATTTGCGTGCCACCGGCCTTGCAAAGAGAGATTTCCACTTGGCCCAAGTGCTTGCCGGTGGAGCAGTGCTTGAGCACGGCCGGATAGCACTTGTCGATGGCGGCCACGATGTTCAGGTCATGGAAGGTGACCTTGCCGGCGCCGGCACCACCGCCGCTGGCCATGGAGTTCGGCTGGGTGGCACCCCAGGTGAACGAGTTGATGTCAGTCCAGCCCTTGTGGTTGGAGTCTTGCGACTCACCGCTGGCGCCTTCGACCTTCATGAACATATCGACTGACATTATTGCTTCTCCTGTAGTTGCGATGTTTGGTACGCAAAGTCAATGAAAAGTCTGCGGGCCCTTCAACAGACGGGACGCGCTGACCTGAAGAAACAGTCACTGTGTAGAAAGGCAGCAAGAGGAAAAATAAATGCCTGTGCGGCGATCTCCCTCTGGACCGCGATTGCGATGCCGATCCGTGATCTGTTTATCTGCCGGCGATCATAAGAGTGCCGCATGTCATTTCGGTGATGCAAGTTCGGACTAATTGGCGCCCCAAAGAAACAGAAGAAACAATTTGTTTTGCAGTTTGAATTGGCTTCCATAGGTAACGGGTTTACCGCATGTGAAGGTAGACTCGCCACTTCCAAAAAAATGGCGTGATGGCAAGGGGTCTTGTTTGGATGCTGCGATCTGAGGGGTCTACAGCGTCCCGGGCCTGTCGCTGTTCTATGATGCTGCGGCAGCACGCCAGGGCTAGACCCGGGTCGTGCGTGCAGGAACCCCGTCCACAATCCCACTTGGCCTGTTTGGCGGCAAGTGCCCCTGCTTTTCATCTCTGCCTTGGGGCTCGGTGCGCAGGGCACTCAGAGTTGACTTGATTCGTTCTTCAACTTCCACGACATAGATGCGCAAAAGCGTGAAAACATGCACAAGGAAATAAGTGGTTCGGCGAACTGCCTGGCTCCCGGTGTCCAGGTTGGTGAATACCGACTGAGCGATGTCATTGGAGAGGGCGGCTTTGGCATCGTCTACCGGGCCAGAGACTTGAGTCTTGATCGCATCGTGGCGATCAAGGAGTACATGCCATCGACGTTGGCGGGCCGAAAGGAGTCCAATCAGATCCACGTCCGCTCCCAGCACCGTGGCGCTTTCGACGCAGGTTTGCGCAGTTTCATCAACGAAGCGCGTCTGTTGGCGAAGTTCTCGCATCCTGCGCTGGTGCATGTCTATCGCTTCTTTGAGGCAAACGGTACTGCATACATGGTCATGCAGTATTACGAAGGTCAGACTTTCCGGACGTTTTTGAATCAGCAGCCGAAGGCCATGGACGAACAATGGCTGTCGACCATCATCGCTCCCATCCTCGATGTGCTGGAGATGCTGCACGCTGCGGACTGCTACCACCGGGACATCGCGCCGGACAACATCTTCCTGCAATCTTCCGGCATGCCGGTGCTGCTGGATTTCGGCGCAGCGCGGCGAATCATCGGGGACATGACCCAGGCCCTGACCATGGTCTTGAAGCCGGGCTTTGCACCCATTGAACAGTACGTCGATGACGGCGCCATGCCCCAAGGCGCCTGGACGGACATCTACCAGTTGGGCGCGTTGCTTTATCTCTCGATCACCGGTCGTCCGCCTGCGACGTCGGTGGCTCGGATGATCAACGATCCAGTGTCCACCCTCGTGCCTGAAAATTGTCCGGGGTTCAGTGCCAGATTCCTCAGTGGCGTGCATCACGCTTTGGCGATCAAACCCCAGGACCGCCCGCAATCCATCGGCGATCTGCGGCACCTCCTGGGGTTGAA
The DNA here is from genome assembly GCF_057543315.1 of Acidovorax sp. KPB24-07. Taxonomy (NCBI): domain Bacteria; kingdom Pseudomonadati; phylum Pseudomonadota; class Betaproteobacteria; order Burkholderiales; family Comamonadaceae; genus Acidovorax; species Acidovorax sp. KPB24-07. The sequence continues at coordinate 25,405 of NZ_BAAJYS010000017.1, read as the reverse complement.
GACGGTCACCTTGTCATGGCCCAGTTCCGGTTTGATGGGTCTCAGTGTGGCCGAAGAAAGTGATCCTTCAATGGATGAGCCCGTGCACGTCCCATCGGCGGTTGCGGCTCCAGCGGCATTTACTGCACCGCAGCTTCCTGCAGAGGCCGTTGCGCCAATCGCTCCTCACCCCGATGCGCGGCATGGCGCCGTGCCCAGCGAGGCTTATGCCCCCGTTGTGTCTGGCTTGGACACCGCACACCAGCAACGCCCATCCACTGACGTTCGGCCCTCCAAGGCTGCCAGTGCGCCGGTGCATGCGCCGCCATCGCCCTCTGCAGAGTCATCTGCGAAAGCGCAGTCCCGGAAAACCAAACCTGCGGCCAACCAACAAGGTGCCGCACATGCCCCGCCAACCAAGCGCCCCGTGTGGCTGATCCCTGCATTGGGCTTCGCTGCATTGATTGTTGCGGCAGGTGGCGCATGGTGGATCACCAGTGGTGATGACGCTGCGAAGACAGCGGCCGTGGCCCAAGATGCCCAGGAATCGGACCAATGGATGCTGGCGGCCCGCATCAATACGCCCGATTCATTGCGGACTTATTTGAGTCTTTTCCCCAATGGTGTGCACCGTGTTGAAGCCGAAGAACGAATTGCTGCGCTGACGTCGGCCATGGCGCCGGCCTCGGTTCCCGTAACGCAGCAGGCCCCGGCTTCGGCTCCTGTGATGGCGGCATCGGCACCCACGGTGGTGGCGGATGTTGCACCCGCGAAGCTGCCTCCCGCATCCGTGCCGACGCCGGCGGCTTCGGTTCCTGCAGCGCCGAGTGCTCTGCCCACGTCTGAGGAGGCCGTGCGGGTACCTGCGCAGGTAACCCGCACGGCAGATGCCGAAAACAAAGGCAAGATTATTTTGCGCGTCATGCCATGGGGGAACGTATCGGTCGACAGGGTGCCGGCAGGAACGACTCCGCCATTGACCCAGTTGACCTTGTCCGAGGGGCTTCACCGCATCGATATCTCCAACCCGGTTGCGCCTACCGTGACACAGATGGTGTTGGTGAAAAAGGGCGAGTCGGTCGTTTTAACGCACAAGTTCGAATGATGCATTTCAGGCCATTCATTGCGCTTGGACGCGTTGCTTGTCTGGTGGCGCTGAGTCACGCGCCGTTGCTTCACGCCGCTGCAGATTGCGACGAAAAACCCGCACCCGGCAGGTCTGAGACGGCCCCGGTCAACACCGGCCGGCAATATCTGGGTCAAGGCATTGCGTTGTTTGACGCCAAAGATTTTCAGACCGCCGAGCGCGCGTTTCAATCGGCCTTGTTCGCCGGCCTGCCGGATGGACAGGAGCGCGCATCAGCGCATAAGTATTTGGCATTCATCTATTGCACGAACGGAGAGGGAAAGCGCTGCGAATCGGAATTCGACGCGGCTTTCGCTGTACGTCCCTCGTTCAAGATCGATGGTTATGAACTCAACAACACGCCCTGGCGCAGCGCTTACTTCCGTTCGCAGGCACGATGGGCCACCCGCTGCGGTAAACCGGTGCTGGATGCCTCTGTAGACCCTGGGAAAACCCCGGGTGCTGCCCGTGCGGCGGAGGCGGTCACTGCAGCTGCGGTTCCCGCATCCCGGGTGACTGCCGCTCAGACATCGAATTCCGTGCCGGTCAGCGCGCTGTTCAAGACTGCAGAGAAAGACGCTGCATTCAATGTCCGCATTCGGCTGTCGCCCTGGGGGCACGTGCAAGTCGATGGCAAGGCGATGGGGGTGAGTCCTCCATTGACCCAGTTGAAGTTGCCGGCTGGCTCCCATTCGCTGGAGTTGTCTAATCCAGGCTTTGAAACCGTTAAGAAAGTGATCACGGTCATCGATGGTGAGACGTTCACCATCGAACATGATTTTGATGCGAGGTAGCATGAAATACAGATTTCCTTTGATCGTTGGCCAGTGCATGCTCGGCCTGTTGCTGACTGCCTGCCAGACGCCCCCTCAGGCCACGGCAACGCCGGGAGCGGATGCCGCAAGTCAGCAGCCGGCCGTGCCTGAACCTGCCAAGCAGGATCCTGTGGCTGCCAAGGAGCAAGCGCTGGCGCGTGCCTTGGATGTGTATGCAGATGGTCGTTACGACGATGCGATTGCTGCGTTGACCCCTTTGATCGGCGCTGCTGAACTTCCGCTGGCCTCTCAGGTAAAAGTGCTCAAGTTCATCGCCTTCAGCCACTGTGCGATGGGCCGGCTCAGGCAATGTCGCCAGCATTTCGATCTGGCGCTCGAACAGGATCCCACCTTTCAGCTGACCGAGGCGGAAAAGGGGCACCCCGTTTGGGGCCGGGAGTTCAATGCGGCGCGCGCTGCGGCAGCCCGTGCAAAGCAGCGCAGCAATCGAAAAGCCCCTTAAGCAAAGCGGATCAGTCAGGCACCGTCCATGGATAAAGTCGAACTCAGAGTCGCTCAACAGGCCGATCTTGCAGTAGATCGGACTTGGTCTGCAGTTTTCGGCGTTGCCGGAGGCACCATCGGCCGAGGAGGGCAGAACAAGTTGGTGCTGCCCGACTCCGATGCCAGTGTGGCCCGCGTGCATGCGATGGTCCGCATGGAGTCCGAGGCGGCTTTCATCGCCAACCTTTGCGAACGCCGCTCCATCACCGTAGCCGGACAGGAGGTACGCTCTGGTGAAGAGGTGCCGCTGGCGATCGGTGATGAAGTGGTCATCGGCCCTTATCGCTTGTACGCGTTGCTGCCGGGGCAGGCCTTGCCTGCTCCAGTGGCACCTGCCGTTAAAGCAGATGTTGCGCCGGTCGCTCCTCTGGAGGTCGCACCCGCTGCCGCTCCGCAAACGCCGGCAAGCGACCTCCTGGAGGAGTTGCAAGCCCCGGCTGATGCGGGCGACACCAATCCTTTTGCCATCCTGGGCCTGGTTTCAGACCCCATCGAGGCATCCTCCGACGCGGAACCGCCGACCGTGCCTGCGTTCATGGCGATGCCTCACGAAGAGGTGGCCGCTGCCGGGGTGCCTCCTGGTGTGCCGGCCGAGCCTCTGGTCTCCGATTCGTCCTGGGACACCCGTTTGCAAGTGCCTGTGCTGCCGGCAGACCTATCTCCAACTGCAGGTGTTGCCACTGCGCCGCTGCCTTCCGGATGGGACGATACCCCAATGCCTCGGAACGCGCCGGCAGCTGCGCATCGGGCACTGGTCATCCCGGACGATTTCGATCTGTTTGCACAGGACCCGAAGAAGCAGGCGCAAAAGGGCGACCCCTGGGCCGGTGGCTTGCAGACGAAGAGTCTGACGGACGTCGCCAATCTTCGTCATGACGAGTTGCTGAAAGCGTTGCCGGTTTCCGGACGCTTCGAGCATCAGATGGACAATCCTGCCCATGCAGGCCTGCCCAAGGCGCTGGATCCCCGCAACGAGTTGGACCCGTTGCGTTTGTTTCAGCAGGACCGCGAATCGCCAGCCCTTCAAGACACTTCACTTGCAGTGCCTGGATGCGATCTATCGCAGGCTTTCAGCATGCCGAAGAGTACGGCTGCTGGAAGCGGTACGGACGAGCGTCTCCCTGTGGGGGCGCTGGGCATCGAGGCCATCAGCGTCGATGCGGCGGTGTCTTCCACGAAGGCCAAGGTCGTGCCCCCCGATCTGGCGATACCGTTACCGAACGAGCCTGTGATAGCGCCTTTGCCAGGCCTTCGTAAGGTGGAGGGGCTGAACCTGGACAGTTTCGGAAGTGGATTGCCTGCAGCGGATTCCGATTGGCTGCCTCCCATTGAGCCGGTGTCTCCGGTCCTGGAAAAAAGTGCAGTCCCGCCGGCGTTCCTGGAGGATCGGACAGTGCAACACCGGGACGAAATCATGTCCTTTGCGGCACCTTTGGAGCCGCTTCCACCGTCCAATTTGTCTGCACCTGCACCTGCACCTGCACCTGCACCTGCACCTGCACCTGCACTCTCGCCTTCGCCTTCGCCTTCGCCTTCGCCTTCGCCTTCTTCCGACTTTCCTGCACCGGCTACTTTGCCAGGCCTGGCGGGCATGCCTCCCGCGGAGTTGAGCGCGTTGGTCACCGCTTTTCTGGACGGCGCCGGGGTGCTGCCCAAAAAGCTGGAACCCACGCTCACGCCGGAATTCATGCGATCTTTTGGCGAGGCGTTCCGTGTCGCGGTGCAGGGAACCATTGACTTGCTGGCAGCCCGCTCCGAGATCAAGCGGGAGTTCCGCGCGGGCGTCACGGTGATCGCCTCCGGTGCCAACAACCCCTTGAAGTTCTTGCCCACACCGGATGGCGTCATCATGCAGATGATCGGACAGAATTTTCCGGGGTTCATGCAGCCAGTTCCGGCCATGAAGGACGCCTACCAGGACCTGTGTGTGCACCAGTTGGCATTGATGGCCGGTATTCGGGCGGCCTATGCCGAGGCGCTGGCACGCTTTGACCCGGTCGAGCTGGAAAAGCAGGCCGCTTCCATTGGCGGGATGCTTGGAAAGGTTTCCTCCATCGGCCGCAAGGCGGCTTTGTGGGACGAATACAAGAAAAACTTCGATGCCATCCGTCGGGACGCGGAGGACGATCTCACTGCCTTCTCTGGCCAGGCCTTTCTGGAAGCCTATGAGAACGCGGAAGCCGCTGCAAAGGCCAAGTTGTGATTGCACATGTTGTTGGCGATCAGTACCGGTTCCGTCTCACCGCAGCGTCGCTCTCGGACAGGGGCTCGCGCGCGACCAACGACGATTTCCTGGGAATGGTGGATGTAGGAGGCCGCGGGTTTTGTTGCGCATTGGCTGATGGGGCTGGTGGCCACGGTCACGGCGGATTGGCTGCGCGGCTGACGGTCAACGCGGTCCTTGATGGGTTTCGCCACAACCCGCTGTTCGCCCCCGCAGGCCTGGCCTCGTTGATTTCGATGGCCGAGCATACGGTCGCGGTGGAGCAACCGTTGTCGGTTTCCCGCAGGCACATGAGTGCCACGGTGGTCCTGCTGTGCCTGGACTTGGCCAAGGGTCGGGCGCTCTGGGCGCATTGGGGCGATTCACGGCTGTATTGGTTCAGGGACCAGCGAGTGCATCGCATGACGGAAGACCACAGCGTAGTGCAGCAACTGCTGCATGCGGGGGTCTATCGCAACGAGGACCCCCGGGACCTTCCCAATCGAAGCGTTCTTGCGGGCGCTGTCGGGGCCGAATCGCAGATTCCTCCCACCGTGCTTTCCAAAGCCGTCGATCTGGTGGCGGGAGATGCCTTCCTGCTGTGTTCGGATGGACTTTGGGAAGGCATTCATGAAGACGATATGGAAGAGGCACTGCGGCTCAGCCAGAACCCGGAAGATTGGCTGGAGCACATGGAGACCACGCTGCGCGCGCAGGGGAAGCCGCACCAGGACAACTTCAGCGCATTCGCCATTTGGGTGTCACCCAGTGAAGACGGGCTGTGAAACCAGTTCTACCAACAAAGGAATCGACGATGCTTGATCGGGTTTATGGATTGCGCCGTGCTTTGCTCGGAGGGGCCGTGGGTGTTGGCGTATTGGGTCTCGCTGGGTGCGGAGTCATCAGTTCGATGAACCGTCCTCAGGAAGCCCCTACGGCCGTTCCTCCAGCCGTGTTCGAAGTGGTTGCCGACGCCAAGCTCAATCCCGATGTGCATGGCGCTCCCAAGCCCATCTTGCTTCGAATGTACGAATTGCGTGCCACCGCTGCGTTCGACAAAGCCAGTTTTCTGGACCTTCAAGAAAAAGACGAAGCGCAGTTGGCAAGCGACTTCGTGCGCCGTGAAGAGTTTCTGGTGGTCCCAGGGGAGCGGCGCGTCTTTGAGCGAAAAGGAAGTGCCGAGGTCCGTGCCTTTGCATTCTTCGCGGGCTATCGTGACCTGGAGAAAAGCACTTGGCGCGCCACTGCGCCGGCACCCAATTCGGTGGAGATGCGCCGGCGCTGGTGGGGTCTGGGTGAGACTGAACGCCTGAAGCCCGTGCGCTATCTGGTCACCGTCTCCCAAGATGCCGTCAAAGTTCAAATCCAAGAAAAAACGCAGTAACTATCATGGTCTGGCAGCGCAAGGTCGTATGGGCGGAGGGCATGTTCTTGCGCCCTCAGCATTTTCAGCAGCAAGATCGATTCACCGATTTTCTGGTGCAGGCACGTACGCTGCCCACGCAGTTCTTCTTCTGGGGGTTTTCGAGCCTCGTCCTGGACACGGAGCTTCTCGCGTTGGGCAAGATCGGCTTGATCTCTGCCGAAGGGGTGTTGCCGGACGGTACGCCTTTCAGCTTTCCCCACCACGACGAGCCCCCGCCTGCGTTGAGCATCGGCAAAGACGTCAAAGACACGGTCATTCATCTGGCTTTGCCGATGCGCAGGCGCATGGCTGCTGAAGTGTCTCTGGGATCCGAGCCGAGCGCACTCGTGCGCTACGCTGCAGAAGTGATCGAAGTGGCGGATTCCAACGACGTTGGAGCGCAGGCTGCCGAGGTGCAGGTCGGGCAGATCAAGCTCGCGCTGCGTGCATCGCACGACATTGCCGATGGCTGGGTCAGTCTGCCATTGGTGCAGGTGGTGGAGCGCCGCGCAGATGGCTCGCTGCTGTTGGATCCCACCTTCATACCCACGGTCGTCACCAATGCCGATATGTCCAACCTTGCGGTGTTCTGCCGTGAGCTGTTTGGCCTGCTGCGCCAGCGTGGCGCTGCGTTGGAGGAGCGCTTGACCCAGCCGGGGCGCGGCGGCGTGGGGGAGGTCGGCGACTTCCTGATGCTCCAGTTCCTGAACCGCTGGGAGCCGGCGGTGGAGCACTGGGTTCGGATCCGCGCCATCCATCCTGAGCGGCTGTTCGATGACCTGCTCAAAATGGCGGGCGAACTGGCCACCTTCACGCGCGACCAGCGGCGTCCTGCGCCCATGCCTGCCTATGACCATGACGATTTGCGAAGCTCTTTCCTGCCATTGATGCTGGAGCTGCGGCGTGGCTTGTCTTCAGTGCTGGAACAAAACGCCATCCAGATCGAACTGCAGGAACGCCAGTATGGCGTGCATGTCGCACTGATCCCGAGCACCGAACTCCTGACCAGTTGCGACTTCGTGCTGGCGGTCCATTCGCAGGCGACGGTGGAGTTTCTGCGGGCGCACTTTCCGACCCAGATCAAACTGGGCCCGGTGGAGCGCATTCGGGACTTGGTCAATCTGCATTTGCCTGGCGTCACTCTGCGGTCCCTGCCGGTCGCTCCCCGCGAAATTCCTTACCACGCCGGCTACTCGTATTTCGAGTTGGATACAGCGCACGACCTGTGGCGCCAACTTCAAAACTCCGGCGGCCTGGCCTTGCACGTCTCCGGCGAGTTTCCTGAACTGCAGCTTGAGATGTGGGCCATTCGCCGTTAAGAACCGATATGTCCATTCAAACCTCTGGCAATGTATTTGCCTTCGATACGGGCACTGGAGCCGCTGCGCCACGGGCCGGGACCACGGCACCTCACACCCCTGGCGGCGCGGTGCGCGAAACAGCGCTTCCAGATGTGGTCAGCGGCGGTAATCCGCTGGTGGCTGCCTCCAACACGCTGCTCAATCTGATCCCGCAGATCCGGGCCATGGCCACCAATGGCGACCCTGGTGGATTTCAGCAGTTTCTGCTGGAAAACATCCGGCAATTCGAAAGCCGGGCCGGCAACACCGGCGTGCCAATGGAGACCATCATCGGTGCCCGGTACTGCATCTGCACGGCGATCGACGAAGCGGCGGCGCAGACCCCTTGGGGTGGCTCGGGTGTCTGGCCCAAATACAGCCTGCTGGTCGCGTTGCACAACGAAACCTGGGGAGGCGAGAAGTTTTTCCAGTTGCTCTCCAAGCTGGTGCAGACGCCCAACCAGCACATCGACCTCATCGAGTTGATGTATTTCTGCCTGATGCTGGGTTTCGAAGGCCGCTACCACGTCGTCGAAAACGGCAAGAGCCAGTTGGAGAGCCTCAAGGCCCGTCTGCTTCAAGTCATCGAAGGGGCGAGGGGGGACCGCAGCGGCGCCTTGTCGCTGCATTGGCGTGGCGTTCAGCGCGCGGCGGTGCCGCCGTGGACCTTGATTCCCTTTTGGGTGGCGGCCGCACTGGCCTTGCTGATCGCGTTTCTGATCTTTCTCTGGTTCAACTACCGCCTCGCATCGCGATCCGACGATCTGTTCGCATCAATCAACGGTATCCGGCTTCCGCAGGCCCCTGCCGTCATCGCCGCCGCGCCCAAGCCCAGGTTGCGCCAGTTCCTGGAGCCCGAAATTCGAGAGGGTCTGGTGGAGGTGAACGACCTGGCGGATCGAAGCATCATCATCCTGCGCGGCGATGGGTTGTTCGATGCCGGGGCCACGGTGGTCAAGCCTCGGTACGTCGGCGTGATCGAGCGCATTGCGGCTGCGTTGAACGAGGTGTCCGGGAAGGTCGTGGTCAATGGCTACACCGACAACTCTCCCATCCGCACCGCCCGGTTTCCTTCCAACTGGCATTTGTCCCAGGAGCGTGCGCAGGCTGTCACCACGATGCTGACGAAGAGCGTCTCCGATGGGCGCAGGTTGCATGCCGAAGGCCGTGCAGAAAGCGATCCGGTAGCGCCGAACACTACGCCGGAAGGCAGGGCGCTCAACCGCCGCGTGGAGATCGTTTTGCATGTTGCCCCGCAGACTCGTGACAGCGAGCTGCAACTCACCCCGGGTGCAAATCCCCAGGGCGGCGCCACCAATCAAAAATAAGCATGTTCCGCAAGATATTCGATTTCCTGTTCAACCGGTTCACGCTGGTCCTGCTGGGGCTGGTGCTCTTGAGCTTGGTCATCTGGTTCATCGGACCGCTCATCTACATCAAGCCATACCAACCACTGGAAAGCCCTCAGGTCCGTGGCTGGTTGATCTTTGCGATCTTCGCGTTCTGGTTCTTGAAGCTTTTGGTCCAGTGGTGGCGTGCGAAGCAGATGAACGCTCGCCTGCTGTCCCAACTGGCCCGGTTCGGCACGGGTGACCGGCCGGCTGAAAAAGCCGGTCCAGGGGAAGAAGAAGTCGCCGAACTCGAAACCCGCTTCAAGGAAGCAATCAGCGTTTTGAGCAAGACGCGCTTTGGACAAACGGAACAAGGCTGGTTCGGACGGCTGAATCGCCGCTACATCTACCAGTTGCCCTGGTATCTGATCATCGGCTCGCCCGGCTCCGGCAAGACCACGGCGCTGGTCAATTCCGGTCTGGATTTTCCGCTGGAGGCGCAGTTCGGAAAGGCTTCGATTCGGGGCGTGGGTGGCACGCGCAATTGCGACTGGTGGTTCACCGATCAGGCGGTGCTTCTGGACACCGCAGGACGTTACACGACCCAGGAAAGCGATGAGACGCAAGACAAGGCCGCCTGGGGCGGATTCTTGTCTTTGCTGCGCAGATTCCGGGGGCGGCAGCCTGTCAATGGCGTGCTGGTCACGTTGAGTGTTCAGGAGTTGCTGAGCAGCACCGACGCGGAGCGTGAACGCCTTGCGCGGCTGATTGGTATGCGCCTGGGCGAGCTGTGCGAAGAGCTGGCCATCAAGTTCCCCGTGTATGTGCTGGTCACCAAGACCGACTTGCTGGCGGGGTTCAACGAGTTCTTCGGCAACATGAACCGAGAGGAGCGGGCCCAGGTCTGGGGCTTCACCAGCCCGTACAACGAAGGGGGCGTGCAAGAGGAACCGGCAGCCCGCTTCCGTGCTGAGTTCGACGAACTGGCGGGGCAGATCAACCGCCTCTTGCCGCAGCGCCTGCTTTCCGAGCCTGACTTGTCGCGACGGGGGCTGATCTACGGCCTTCCTCAGCAATTCGTCGGTTTGCGCGATGTGTTGCAGGAAACGCTTTCCACCATCTTCGCATCGTCCCGGTTCAAGGAAAAGCCGCTTTTCCGCGGCGTGTATTTCACCAGCGGAACGCAAGAGGGCATGCCGTTCGACCGGGTGCTTTCAGCACTCTCGCGCCGGTTCGCGGTTCCCTCGCCCGCAGGGGCTTCGGTGGGAGCCAAGAGCGGGAAAAGCTATTTCATTGAAACGCTGCTCAAAGGCGTGATGTTCAATGAAGCGGGTTTGACCGGCCGCAATGCCAAGAAAGAACGTCAGTTGCGCCTTGCCCAGGCCGGAGGGCTGATTGCCCTGGTTCTGGCCCTGGTCGGCGTGACCGTCGCATGGACCGTCAGCCACGACAACAACGTCGCCTACATCGGAGAAGTGAAAGACCGGGTTCCGGCACTCAAGCAGGCGGTCAACGACGCCCGCGACGCCGACCCGGAAGACATGGTGAGCTTGCTGCCGCTGTTGAACAATGCGGAGACCCTGGCCGTGAGCCAGCGCTACGAGGGCGACTCTGCCCCGTTGAGCTGGCGCCAGGGCCTGCTGCAGGTGCCCAAGGTCCAGACGGCTGCGGACGCCACCTACATGCGCCTGCTCGAAGATGCCTGGCTTCCGCGCCTGTCCCGTCATTTGCGCCGGTCACTGCAGCAGACGTCCACCAGCAACCCGGAGGCGAGCTTCGAAGCGCTGAAGGTCTACCTGATGCTGTACGAGCCCGAGCGCTTCAATCCCAAGGCCATCCGCGCATGGATGGTCAACGATTGGGAAACGTCTCTTCCGCCTGGCTTGGTGCAATCTGGCGTGGTCAACCAGTTGGCCCACCACCTCGACAATCTGATGCAGGACCGCGCGCTGGTGGCACCGGTGCCGATGGATCAGCAACTGGTGGCCGAAGTGCGCCAGCGGCTGGCCCAGATGTCACCAGCCCAACGGGCCTACAGCCGGCTCAAGCAACTGCTGCTGACGGGCAATTCCTTGCCGCCTGAATTCACGGTGGTTCGCGCCAGCGGGCCCGAGGCGCCGCAGGTATTCTCCCGCCGCAGTGGCCGTCCGCTGACCCAGGGTATTTCCGGCCTCTTCACCTATGACGGGTACTACGGGGCGTTCGCGCAGGAACTGCCCAAGGTCACGGCCTTGTTGTCCCAGGAGGAGAGCTGGGTGCTGGGCAAGGCCGATGGGCGGCGCAGCACGGCCAACGAAGTGCTGACCGGCCAGCTGGCGCTCGAGGTCAAGCGGCTTTACCTGATGGAGTACGCCAAGCTATGGGAGGACTTCCTGGCCGATGTGCGACCGGTGCGCATCGCCTCCCTCGATCAGGCGGGAGAGCAGGCTCGCCTGTACTCTGCCGCCAATTCCAGCCTGGAGCAGTTCATTCGCGCCGTCGCTAAGGAAACCACCCTTGGCCAGCGTCCGTCTGCAGGGGGAGGAACCAGCAGTTGGCTGGGAGAGAAAATCAACCGCATCAAGGAAGAGCAGGAGCAGTTGAGCCGCCTGACGGGCAAGCAGGTGAATGTGGGGGGGCTTACCTCCAGCGGTACGCTGGAGGCGGATCTGGTCGATTTCCGCTTCCGCGAATATCGGCGGCTGGCCACCTCGAACGGTTCGGGCCCTTCTCCCATGACCGCCAGCCTGCAGGTGCTGAACGAGGCGGCCGCAGTGATCGCATCGGCACGGCAGCAGGTCAGTGCCGGTGGAACCGTGCCGCCTTCGCTGTCCGCCACGCTGGAGCGGGTGCGCACGGAAGCCAAGCGCGTGCCGCCGCCCCTGAACGTCATGTACGAAGATCTGGCGGGAGCCACTTCGGCTTTCGTGGGGCGCGACGTGCGGGCCGCTGTGGGCGGAAATCTCAACGCCACGATCGGTGCCTTTTGCCGGCGCGCGATCCTGGGTCGCTATCCCTTCACGCGCAGCGCTGGCCGCGATGTGACGACGGATGACTTCGCCCGCCTGTTCTCCGTGGGCGGCACCATGGATGAATTTTTCCGGACTACGCTGCAGCCAATGGTCGATATCTCCACCAATCCCTGGAGCTTCAAGCAGGGTGTGGACGGTTCGCCCGTGGGCGGCTCTGCTGCGCTGGCTTCGTTCCAGCGTGCCTCCGTCATTCGGGATGTCTATTTCCGGGCCGGGGGCAAGGCACCGTCGATCCGGCTGGACATCAAGCCCTTGGAGATGGATGCTGCCATCACGCAAATGGTGCTGGATGTTGATGGCGAAGTCCTGCGCTACCAGCATGGACCTCAGATTCCGAAGTCGGTGAACTGGCCGGGAGCTCGTGGCACGGGGCAGGTCCGGTTGCAATTGACCGGATCGGGGGCTGAAAACACTGGCTTGGTCACCGAGGGGCCCTGGGCATTGCACCGGTTCTTCGACCGGGCGCAGATTCTTCCCGGCAACGCACCCGAGCGCTTCATTGCCGCTTTCAACATCGACGGACGGCGCCTGCGATTCGAAATCACCACAGGCAGTGTGCTGAATCCTTTCCGTCTCAAAGCCATGGAGGAGTTCGAGTGTCCTGGCAACCTGTGAGTCAAGCATCGCCACAAGTGCAGTCCCGCATCTCCTGGTTTGGAAAGCTGCCGGGGCAGGGCGATTTCGTGGGACGCAGGATGCCCCGCGCCATCGGTGACGAATGGGACGCTTGGGTGAGCCGTGGGCTGGACCAACTGCGTGCGCAGGGACCCGGGCAATGGGAGCCTGGCTTTATTCAGTCGCCACTGTGGTTCTTCATTGCCAGCCTGGGCGGGAAAACTTCGCCAGTGTGCGGCGTGCTGGCCCCCAGTGCGGACCGCATCGGGCGGTGCTATCCCATCACGGCAGTGGCCATCGCCACCGATCGGACCAGCGCTTTGGTATCCGACCCGACGCTGGAACGGTTCTTCTTCGGCACGCGGGACGCCATCATCGAGGCCCGCAGGCTGGCCCTGCCTGCGGAAGAGTTGGATGCAAGGCTTTCCGTATTGCCATGGCCGTTTCACGCAGACCAGTCGGCACCAGCGGCTGCACCTTCGATGGCGGGCATCCTGGCGGACCTGGGGCTGAGTCCATCGTCCAGTGGCAGCACAGTCAATGGCCGGCCCTGGAGCGCCGGGCGCGATATCCTGCGATCGCAACAGGCGCGCAGCGTCTGGTGGTCCGATGCGGCTGGGGGGCACGAAATGGTGGAGCACGGCGGCGCCTTTGATGGCCATCTGTTCTCTCGGCTTTTCAGAAAGGCTTCCTAGCCGTGTCGGTGCCCTTCGTTCTTCTTTTGTTGAGCCCGAGCGAGCCTCTTCGATGCGAACAGACAGGTATTTGAATGATTGATCTTGACGCCCTGCTGGCGCCCACCAGCGATGCCCCACCGTGCGGTGAGGATCTGACGTACGACGCCGAGTTTCTCGCCTTGGAAAACGCCGCGAACGGCAAGCCGGAGCAGCAATTTGGCGAGACCGTGATCCCGGCGGAACCGCCGGACTGGCGTGAAGTGGAGAAACGCTCCACTGCGCTTCTGTCCCGCACCAAAGACATCCGGGTGGTGGCGAAGCTGTCCCATGCCTTGACCAACACACAGGGCGTGCGCGGCATGTCCCAGGGCGTGCAGTTGATGTCGGCCATGTTCAGCCAGCATTGGGATCACCTCCATCCGCTGCCGGAAGACGGCGATCACTTCATGCGGATGAATGCGGTGGCTTCGCTGAACGACGTGACCGGACAACTGCGGGATATTCGCCAACAAGATTTCTTGCGGTCTGCTGCGGGTGCGATCAATGTCCGGGACGCGGAAGCACTGGCACGCGGCACGGCAGCCGACGGCACCATCAAGATGTCGCTGGATCAGTTGCGTGGCGCCGTGTTCGATGCGTGGCGGCAGGGCAACGAAACGCTTCGCGCATGGGTTGTGGCCAGCGAGGCTTTCGAGTCGATGCAAGCCATCTTCCGTGATCGGCTCGACGCGGATCAACGACCTGATCTGGAGCAGATTCGCGGCGTGTTCAGCGTGCTTCGCGATCTGATTCCCAAGGATGCCGATGCTGCCGCGCCGGTGTCGGACGCGGTGGAAGAGGCGGGGGGCGTACCTGTTGAAACTCCTCTGGCTACTGCATCCAACCAGGGATTTGCGCTGCGCACGCGGTCCGATGCCGTGTCGCGCCTGATGGAGATTGCTGAATTTCTGGAACGCACGGAGCCCACCAATCCTGCTCCCTTGCTGATCCGAAGGGCCGTGCGACTGATGGGCCTGGACTTTCTTGACATTCTTCGTGAACTGTCTCCAGACAGCGTGGCCCAAGTAGAAAATATCACTGGCGTGAAGAGCCCTCTGTAAACGTTTTGTAGCATCTAAGCGCGAAGGGCTGGAGATACTTGCGGGACGGTGAGTCGTGCGGATACTGCAGCCTGTCCAAAGTTCCATTCATGGGTTTGAGCCTGAATCTGCGCACCATCTCTGCGGTATGTTCCGGTAGCGGGGTGGTGATCCAGCCGACCAAGAACGGTGATGCGGCGTGCCTAAAGAAATGGGCGTTCCATTTTGTTATGAATTTGTAAGTTGGTGTTGTTGCGAAGTCGTTGTAATTGCGATGCCTTCACAAGACCCTACGCTCACGTTTTATAAATCCTAGGAAAAGAGAAGTTACATCATGACACTGAGCAAAACGGGCAAGAGTGGTCAGAAATTCATCGCTCGCAATCGCGCGCCCCGGGTCCAGATCGAATACGACGTGGAAATCTACGGCTCTGAAAAGAAAGTGCAGATCCCGTTTGTGATGGGCGTGATGGCCGACTTGTCCGGCAAGCCTGTCGAAGCTTTGCCGGAGATTGCCGACCGCAAATTCCTGGAAATCGACATCGATAATTTCGATGCGCGGATGAAGTCCATTAAGCCCCGCGTCTCTTTCAACGTGCCCAACACCCTGACTGGCGATGGCCGCCTGCACATCGAGCTCACGTTCGACAGCATGGAGGATTTTTCGCCCGCGGCCATCGCCCGCAAGGTCGGTGCACTCAACTCCATGCTGGAGGCTCGCACTCAGTTGCACAACCTGCTTTCGTACATGGACGGCAAGCAAGGGGCCGAAGAATTGATCAGCAAGGTCTTGAAGGATCCGGCATTGCTCAAATCGCTCGCTGCCATGCCCAAGCCGGCCGACAGCGCTGAACCATCGACGGACGTGAAATAAGCGAGGAGTGACCCGACCATGAACGCACGCCAAATGGAAGCGGCACCAGCCGCCCAGACACTCGAAGGCAACGAATTCGCGTCGTTGCTGCAAAAAGAATTCAAGCCCAAGACCGATCAGGCACGCGAGGCCGTCGAAGCCGCGGTACAGACCTTGGCCCAGCAGGCCCTGGCGGCCTCCGCCACGCTGTCGGATGACGCCTATCAAACGGTGCAGGCGATCATTGCGGAAATCGACCGCAAGCTGTCCGAACAGGTGAACCAGATCATTCACCACAGCGAATTCCAGCAACTGGAAGGGGCATGGCGCGGTCTGCACCATCTGGTCCACAACACCGAAGTGGACGAGATGCTCAAGATCCGCGTGATGAACATCTCCAAGAAGGAACTGCATCGCAACATGCGGCGCTACAAGGGGGTGGGCTGGGATCAGAGTCCCATCTTCAAGAAGGTGTACGAAGAGGAGTACGGTCAGTTCGGTGGCGAGCCCTTCGGCTGCCTGGTGGGCGACTACCACTTCGACCACAGCCCGACCGATGTGGAATTGCTGGGCGAACTGGCCAAGGTGTCTGCCGCGGCGCATTGCCCCTTCATTTCCGGCGCCTCGCCCGCCATGATGCAGATGGAATCCTGGCAGGAACTGGCCAATCCCCGCGACCTGACGAAGATCTTCACCAACACCGAGTACGCCGCCTGGCGCAGCCTGCGCGAGTCCGATGATTCGAAATACATCGGCTTGGCCATGCCGCGTTTCCTGGCGCGGCTTCCGTACGGCGCCAAGACCAACCCGGTGGACGAATTCGATTTCGAAGAGGAAACAGCCAGCGGCGATCACAGCAAGTATTGCTGGGCCAACTCGGCCTATGCGATGGCCGTGAACATCAACCGCTCGTTCAAGTACTACGGCTGGTGCACATCCATCCGCGGAGTCGAGTCCGGCGGCGCGGTGGACAACCTGCCTGCCCACACCTTCCCGACGGATGATGGTGGCGTGGACATGAAGTGCCCGACCGAAATCGCCATCAGCGACCGCCGCGAAGCGGAACTCGCCAAGAACGGCTTCATGCCCCTGGTGCACCGCAAGAACTCCGATGTGGCCGCATTCATCGGTGCGCAGTCGCTGAACAAGCCGGCCGAGTACTACGACGCCGATGCCACGGCCAATGCCAATCTGTCCGCGCGCCTGCCCTACATGTTCGCCTGCTGCCGCTTTGCGCACTACCTCAAGTGCATCGTGCGCGACAAGATCGGCTCGTTCAAGGAGCGTTCCGACATGGAGCTGTGGCTGAACGACTGGATCATGAATTACGTCGATGGCGATCCCGCCAATTCTTCGCAGGAAACCAAGGCCCGCAAGCCGCTGGCGGCTGCCGAAGTGCAAGTGGAAGAGGTTGAGGGCAACCCGGGGTACTACACCTCCAAGTTCTTCCTGCGCCCGCACTATCAGCTCGAAGGCCTGACCGTTTCGCTGCGCCTGGTTTCCAAGCTGCCGTCGGTCAAGCAAGCCGGCAACTGATCCAGCGCTGTAGAGGGCAGGCGTCGGGGGTCATGACTCCCTCGCCTGTCGAACCATCGCAGCGCTGACTTTCGAAGGGCGCAAACCAAGGGGTGCCTGTCATGGCATCTGCCTTGGTCTTGCGCTGGCATCCTGCAGGGAGGGTGCATCGGCGGCGCTGTCTTCATGCCCCCTTTCGTTCAAGGTCCCACCCATCCCATGATCTTTGATTCCAAGCTTCCGTTGGATACGCAGCTAAGTTCTTTGAAGGAGGCGATTCGCAAGGATCCGGCGGATGCGTCTCTGCGCGTTTACTACTTCCAGATGCTGGTGCTGTTCGGCGAGTGGCAGAAGGCGCTCGACCAGTTGCAGATCTGCGCGCAACTGGACAGCAAGACGGCGCCGATGGCCAAGGCCTATCGCGAGGTGATTCTTTGCGAAGTGGCTCGGCGGGACGTGTTCGCCGGCCGGCGCACGCCGCAGATTCTGGGGGACCCACCGGCCTGGCTGGGCTGGATGGTCGAGGCGCTCCAGTGCGCGGCGGACGGGCAGGCCGAAAAGGCCGCCGAATTGCGCAGCAGTGCCTTCGACGAGGCGCCTGCTTCGCCGGGTGAACTGGACGGAACCCCCTTCGAGTGGCTGGCGGATTCCGATGCGCGGCTGGGCCCGGTCTGCGAGTTGTATGCCAACGGCGGGTACTACTGGGTTCCTTTCACCGCGATCCAGCAGATCAACTTCGAAAAACCGCAGGACTTGCGCGATCTGGTCTGGTCAGCCTGCGAGGTGACGCTGGTCAACGGCGGGCAGATGCTCGGCTTCATTCCCACCCGGTACCCGGGCTCGGAAAGCGTGGCGTTCGATGGCGTGCGCTTGTCCCGCACCACCGAGTGGAGCGATCTGGGGCAGGAACAGGTGGCTGGCCTCGGCCAGCGCGTGTGGATTTCCGAGCAGGCAGACCATGCGCTGCTGGACGTGCGCCGCATCAAGTTCACGGCCGAATCGACCCAGGGCTGATCCGATCCATGGCGACCACGCGCCCCAATGACAACTTCGGCAACGGAAAGGACCGCCTGCAGCCGGCCCTGCTGGACCGCCTGACGGACCACGAGCCCAGCAAGCGCACCGAGCGTGCCGATGCCGTCTATGTCACCGAGGCCCGCCTGCGCCAGGCCTTGTTGCGGGATCTGAACTGGTTGCTCAACGCTTCGGATGCGACCTCGCACATCGACTTCGAAGGCCTTCCCGAGGCAGAACGGTCGGTGATCAACTTCGGCATGACGCCACTGGCAGGCCAGTTGCTGTCCGAGCTGGACTGGAAGGACATCGAGAAAGCCATCCGCAAGTCCATCCTGGCCCACGAGCCCCGCATCCTTCGCGACACGCTGACGGTGGCCCTGGCCCCCTCCAGCAAGCTGTTCAGCCACCACAACACGCTGCAGTTCGAAATCCGCTGCCAGTTCTGGTCCGCGCCTTATCCGATGGAATTGCTGCTCAAGACCAGCCTGGACCTGGAAACCGGGCAGGTGGTCGTCTCTGATTTACGGTGAAGTGATCCAGGCCATGCATATTTGCGCCATCCGACCGGTCCTCCATGTGCCGGAGGGCATGTCCCGATGAATCCTCGCCTGGTCGAGTACTACAACCGAGAACTCAGCTATCTGCGGGAACTGGGTGCCGAATTCGCGGCCGCCTTTCCCAAGGTGGCGGGGCGCCTGTCGCTGCGCGAACTGGAGGTGGCCGACCCTTATGTGGAGCGCCTGCTGGAGGGGTTCAGCTTCCTGACCGCCCGCATCCAGATGAAGATGGATGCGGAGTTTCCCCGGCTCTCCCAGCGCATTCTGGAAATGGTTTGCCCGCACTATCTGGCCCCCACGCCGTCGATGGTGGTGGTGCAGATGGACCCCAGCGCGAGCGAAGGGAGCCTGGCCGATGGCTACACGCTGCCGGTGGGCAGCGTGCTGAGGGCGCGCAAGACGGCGGAGGAGCAGACGCCGTGCGACTTCCGCACCGGGCACGAGCTTACTTTGTGGCCAATCGATCTCACCCAGGCCCGTCTCGGCGGCCCGCCGCTGGATCTGCCGCTGTCGCGGCTGCGCCTGCCCGAAGAGCCAGCGGCACACCTGCGCATCGACTTGTCCACCCGTGGAGCGCTGCGGTTTTGCGACCTGCGCCTGGACCGGCTGGAGGTGCACATCTCGGCAGGCGATGCGGTGGCATCGCATCTGCAGGAGCTGATCCACGAGTCGCTGATCGGCATCGTGGTGCACGATGCGCAGGACCCCTCGCGGGTCTGGGCCCACCTGCCGGCCGACGCCCTGCAGGCAGAAGGCTACGAGCAGTCGCAGGCCCTGCTGCCGTACTCGCACCGCAGCTTCCAGGGGCACCGGCTGCTCCATGAGTATTTCGCGTTCCCGGCGCGGTTCCGGTTCTTCTCGATTCGCGGGCTGCAAACCGCACTGGCCAAGGCCGAGACCAAGGCCGTTGCGATCACCTTGCTGCTGCGCCGTGCCCAGCCTGCGCTGGAAGCCCAGGTGGATCGGCACAAGTTCCTGCTGCACTGCGTGCCCGCGATCAACCTGTTCGAACGCCCGGCCGACCGCATCCATGTGGCGCCGAACGTCAACGAATACCACGTGGTGCCCGATCGCACCCGCCCTCGCGATTTCGAGGTCTACAGCGTTCTGGGCGTGACCGGCCACCGCGAGGGTCAGCTCAACGACCGCGAGTTCGTGCCGTTGTTTTCTTCCATCCATGGCATCCGGTCCAGCGACCAGGCCTACTTTGCCGCGCGCAGGGAGCCTCGCCTGTTTTCGGAGCATGCGGCGCGCTTCGGCCCCCGAACACAGTACCTGGGCAGCGAGGTGTTCATCTCCCTCGTGGATCAGCGGGAAGCCCCGTTTTCGGACGATCTCAAGCAGCTGAGCGTGCGCACCCTGTGCACCAACCGCGACCTGCCGTTGCTGATGGGCGGGCGCAGCAGCGAGGGCGACTTCACCACGGTGGAATCCGTGCCGGTGGACCGCGTTCGCACTGTCGCGGGCCCCACGCGGCCCACGTCCAGCGTGGCCGAGAACGAGATCACCTGGCGCCTCATCTCGCACCTGTCCCTGAACTACCTGGCGATGACCGACCTGTCGGAAGAAGAGGGCGCGGCCACGCTGCGCGATCTGCTGCGGCTGTACCTCGACCTGGGCGACAAGGACCTGTCCGGCCAGGTCTCCAGCATCAAGGGCGTGGGCATTTCCGCCATCACCCGCCGCCTGCCTCAGCATGGGCAACTGGTCTATGGCCGTGGCGTGGGGGTCTCGGTCGGCGTGGACGAAAGCTCCCTGGCCGGTGTCAGCCCCTGGCCGCTGATGGCCGTCCTGGAGCGCTTCTTCGCGCGGCACGTGGGAGTGAACAGCTACACCGAACTGGCCCTCGATTCGCGCCAGCGCGGCCGCATCGCGCAGTGGCGCGTGCGGCCTGGCCAAAGGCCCTGCACATGAGCCGTTTGCCCACGCTCGACGCGGGCGACGCCCGGCAGGCGCGGATTGCACGGCCGGCGAGCGAGGCCGGGGTGGCGCTCTTTTGGCAGAAGCTGAAAGATAACCCGCACGAATTCGATCTGTTCTTCACGTTGCGGCTGCTGCAGGCCCGCCAGCCCGAGTTTCCCCGGTTCGGCCGGGCACTGCGGCCCCAGGGCGAGTCCCTGCGCCTGGGCCAGGACCCGTCTCTGGCCTTTGCGCCGGCGACCCTCGCGGAGGTCCTGCCCGCTGTGGCGGGCCAGCCAGAGCGGCTGATGGTGTGGAATTTCGGGCTCTACGGGCCCAACGGGCCGATGCCCACACACCTCACGGAATACGTGCGCGAGCGCCTGAGGCAGTACGACGACCCGACGCTGGCGCGCTTCTCGGACATCTTCCACCACCGGCTCTTGCTGTTGTTCTTTCGGGCCTGGTCGGACCCGCAGCCGACCACCTCGCTGGACCGGGCGGGCGACGATTCCTTCGGCCGGCACGTGCGCAGCCTGGTGGGGCTGGGCGAGCCCACACAGCGGTCCCGCGACGCGGTGCCGGACCACGCCAAGCAGTACATGGCGGGCCACCTCACCCGCTGGACGCGCAACCCGGAAGGCCTGACGGCGGCCATTCGCCTGTATTTCGGCGTGCCGGTGGAGTTGATCGAATACGCGCTGCACTACCTGGAACTCGAACCCCGCCAGCAGACGCGGCTGTCGCGCAATGCCTGCAATTCACAACTGGGCGTGGACACCGTGGTCGGAAGCCGGGTGCCCGATGCACAGAGCAAATTCCGGTTGCGGATCGGGCCGCTCACGCTGGCGCAGTACGAACGCTTCCTGCCTTCAGGCGAAGACTTCCAGGCGCTGGTGGACTGGGTGCGCAACTACCTGGGTATCGAGTTCGCGTGGGACTTCGAGCTGGTGCTGCGCCGCGAAGACGTGCCCCCCTGCCAGCTCGGCGGCGCCACGCGGCTGGGGTGGACGACATGGTCCCTGTCGGCGCCCGCCACCCGCGATCCGGACGACTTCCGCCTGGACCCCGAGCACTGGCTGACCCTGCGCAAGGGCGCTGCCCGCCGCGCCACCTCGCCACCCACATCCGCGCACGCCTGATGCGCTCCCTTTTTAAAAACTGACTCACCGAGGTCCCATGTCTGAAATTAGCCGGCAAGCCCTTTTCGGAAAATTGAATCCCCTGCTGTTCAAGTCGCTGGAAAGCGCTACGGTGTTCTGCAAGCTGCGCGGCAACCCGTATGTCGAGCTGGTGCACTGGCTGCACCAACTGCTGCAGGAAACCGATTCCGATCTGGTGCGCGTGTTCCGGCACTTCGAGATCGATGCCGAAAAGCTCGCGGCCGACGTGCTGCAGAGCCTGGACCGTCTTCCTCGCGGGGCCACCTCGATCAGCGATTTCTCGGCCCAGATCGAGACCGCCATCGAGCGCGGCTGGGTCTATGCCACGCTGATGTTCGGCGAGTCCCAGATCCGCAGTGCCTACTGGCTCTCCGGCATGGTGCGCACGCGTGCCCTGGCCAATGAATTGCGGGCCATCTCCAGCGAACTGGGCCGCTTGACGGAGCCGGCCTTGAGCGACGCGTTCGCGCGGCTGCTGCCCGATTCGCCGGAATCGCGCCTGGGCGCGGCAGACGGTTCCGGCCTCTCGGGCGTGCCCGGCGAGGCCAGTGGTGCCACAGGCCCGGCCGGCACGGGGCGTGGCGAGGCGTTGCAGAAATACACGGTCGATCTGACCGAGCGCGCGCGCCAGCAAGAGCTGGACCCCGTCACCGGGCGCGACGAAGAAGTCCGCCAGATGGTCGACATCCTGATGCGCCGCCGCCAGAACAACCCGATCCTCGTCGGTGAGGCTGGCGTGGGCAAGACGGCCGTGGTCGAAGGCCTGGCGCTGCGCATCGCGGCGGGCGATGTACCGCCGCCGCTCAAGGACGTGCAGCTGCGCGTCGTGGACATCGGCCTGCTGCAGGCCGGCGCCAGCATGAAGGGCGAGTTCGAGAACCGCCTGCGGGCCCTGCTGGACGAGGTGCAGGCCAGCACGGCGCCCATCGTGCTCTTCATTGACGAGGTCCATACGCTGATCGGCGCGGGGGGGCAGGCCGGCACGGGCGATGCGGCCAACCTGCTCAAGCCGGCGCTTGCGCGCGGCGTGCTGCGCACCATCGGCGCCACCACCTGGGCCGAGTACAAAAAGTACATCGAGAAAGACCCGGCGCTCACCCGGCGCTTCCAGCTCGTGCAGATCCACGAGCCGGACGAAGCCAAGGCCGTGCTCATGCTGCGTGGCGTGGCCGCCAAGCTGGAAGGCCACCACCGCGTGCGCATCGGCGACGACGCGGTGGCCGCCGCGGTCAGCTTGTCGCACCGCTACATTCCCTCGCGGCAATTGCCCGACAAGGCGGTGAGCCTGCTGGACACCGCCTGCTCGCGCGTGGCGATGGGCCTGCATGCCACCCCGGCGCGCCTGGAGGCCGTGATCCGGCAACTGGAGTCGCTGGCGGTCGAAAAGGACATCGTGCAGCGCGAACTGGACCTGGGCGTGGGCGAGACCGAACGCTTCGATGAAATCAATGCGTCGCTGGCGCGGCTGGAGGCGGAGCATGAGGTGCTCAAGGCCCGCTTCGAAAGCGAAAAGGCCATGGTGCAGCAGATCGTGGACGCGGAGGCTGCCGTGCTGTCCCGCCGCGTGGCCAAGGAGGCCGCGGCACAAGCTGCGCCGCCCGCCGAAAGCGCCGCGCAGGGCGGCACCGTGGCACCCGCCGATGCGCAGGGGCCGGCCGATTCGGCACCTGCGCCAGCGCAGGGCGATGGGGCGGACCCCGCGGCTGTCCACCAGTTGAGCGGCCTGCGCGGTGAACTGCTGCGCATGCAGGGCGAGGACCCACTGCTGCAGCCCGTGGTCGATGCCAGCGTGGTGGCCGCCGTGGTGGCGGAGTGGACCGGCATTCCGGTGGGCCGCATGGTGCGCGACGAAGTCAAATCGGTGCTCACCCTGGCGGACACGCTGGAAAAGCGGGTGATCGGCCAGCGGCACGGCCTGGAGGCCATCACGCGGCGCATCCAGACCGCCCGCGCGCAGCTGGACAACCCGGGCAAGCCCATCGGCGTGTTCCTGCTGGCAGGTCCGTCGGGCGTCGGCAAGACCGAGACCGCGCTTTCGCTCGCCGAGGCGCTGTATGGTGGCGAGCAGAACCTCATCACCATCAACATGAGCGAGTTCCAGGAAGCGCACACGGTCTCGACCCTGAAGGGGGCGCCGCCCGGCTACGTGGGCTACGGCGAAGGCGGTGTGCTGACCGAGGCCGTGCGCCGCCGCCCCTACAGCGTGGTGCTGCTCGATGAGATCGAGAAGGCCCACCCCGACGTGCACGAGCTGTTCTTCCAGGTGTTCGACAAGGGTTGGATGGAAGACGGGGAAGGTCGCTACATCGACTTCAAGAACACGGTGATCATCCTGACCTCCAACGTGGGTTCGGAACTGATCGCCGGCATGTGCCGCGACCCCGATCTGGTGCCGCCGCCCGAGGCGCTTGCCAAGGCCGTGCGCCAGCCGCTGCTCGAAAAGTTTCCGGCCGCGCTACTGGGCCGGCTGGTGGTGGTGCCGTACTTCCCCATCTCCGACGCGATGCTGGACCAGATCATCCGCCTGCAGCTGCAGCGCATCCAGACGCGCATCCTGGAGCGGCACAACGCGCAGTTCACGTTCGACGAGGCCGCGGTGCAGCTGATTCGCCAGCGTTGCAGCGAGGTCGAATCCGGCGCGCGCATGGTGGACGGCATCATCACGCAGAACCTGCTGCCGCGCCTGGCCATGCAGTTCCTGCAATCGTCCGTGGACGCGCACGTGATCCGCCAGATCCAGCTCAGCGCATCGGACAGCGATTTCGAGATCGTGTTCGGTTGATGCCGACGATCCATGGCCCCTGGCGCAGGGGCCATGGAGGCTGGCGCCGGCCCCAGGGCTGCCGGCAAGGGCGAGGGAATGATGCTGGCGGCAGGCGCTCACACGCCGGTGAAGGCCGCGCGGCATTTGCAGTCTGCAAAGGACGCCGTTCATTCGTTCGAACGGATGCATTCATCGCAAAAAAAGCCTGGCTACGCGAGCACGCCCGTTGGCTGGCAAAAAACGACCCGTCGGACGGAGAGTCCGGGAGTCGCCCCACGATGAAACCGGTTGGGGGCTGACCGGGCTTGGCGGTGGATTCTGAGAAGAAGCCACCGAAGGCCCTGGTCAACGATTGACGCCAGTGTATCATTAAATGAGAATGGTTATCAATCAAATATGCCGCGATCGCAGCGGCACCTCAGCAGTTCACTGCGGGTCGAGCAGGGGCGCAGCCCGATGCGCCGCGCTGGACATCGGGCTCGTCCCGCATCGGTTTGAAAAAGGGAGCGCAGATGACCGCCACGCCGTTGGAAGATCTCATTGAGAAACACCGGGTCCTTCTGGACGGGTATGGGCGGGCGCAGATTCGCTGCAGCCGCCTGCTGGCCATGCAGGCCACCGAGATCGAGCGTCTGCAGGCCCAGGCCATCCGCCTGCGGGCACGGGCCATCGTGGCCGAGACGGCGCTGGCATTCGCCCGCGAGGAAGCCGCCGAAGGGAACGCCGCTGCGCTCCAATGCCCGGCTCGGCGGCGCGCCATGGGCCGGCAGATCGAAGCCCTGGGGCAGCGCATTCATGAGCTGATGCGCGAGGTGCTGCACTGGCAGTGGCGGGCCGCACGCTCCCATCACACCATGCCTGTGCCTGCCATGGCGTTGCGGGCGGTGGCGAGTGAAACGCTATCGGCCCCGCCAGGGGCCATGCGGTCCGTGGTCTGCATTGCGCCGGATGCCGCGGGCAGCCTGATCGCGCAGCCGGTGGGCCGCAAGCCGGAAGCGGCGGTGGAAGAAAGCGCCGCCGCATTGTCCGGCGGAAATGCGGCGCTGGAAGCCAGCCTGATCGCCGCCGACTTCGTCATCTGCCAGACCGGCTGCGTCGGCCATGACGACTATTGGCGGGTGCAGGACCACTGCAAGCGCACGGGCAAACCGTGCGTGCTGGTGGACCAGCCACAGGTCGTTCAGATCATGCGAGGGCTGGCGCATCCGCAGGATGAGCCTGTGCCGCAGCGGTAGGCCGGCAGCCCGCGCACCGCGGGCTTCGACCGCGCGTGGCCATTAGCGGCTGACAATCGATTGCTATTAAATTTATAGCAATATGCCCTAGTCGATCATGCCTGAGGCAGCTTTTGACCATGGGCCCCTTTGCCGCGCGTCAGGCCATGGTCATCAGCTGGCATTGCCGCCCGCCGCTGCGGTGTTCACGCTCAGGGCGCGTTCAATCACCAGCCGCTCCAGCGGCACCACCGTGGTTCCCGCTGCCAGCGTGGTAATGCCCACGATGGGGCCCGGCCGCTGTGCCATCTGCTGGCACAGTGCCGCCAGTGCTTCGG
>NZ_BAAJYS010000016.1:0-36549 GCF_057543315.1 Acidovorax sp. KPB24-07 | reverse complement strand
CGCCAGTCCGGCCGCGAACTGGCCCGTGTCGCCCGACAGGCCGGAGGGCGTATCGACGCACAGCACCGGCGCCGGTGTGGCATGCAGTTGGGCCAGCAGTTGCTGCATGCGTGGGTCAGCCGCGCGGGATTTGCCGCTGCCCGCCAGGCCGATGCCCAGCAGCGCGTCCACGCACACGTCATCGGGCCCCATGCCCGGCGGCGGGCCATCGGAAAAAACGACACCCGCGGCCGCGGCACGCCGATAGGACGCGAGCGCATCGGGTGGCACCGTGTCCGGCCGGCCCAGCCAGGTCACCGTGGCGATGCGCCCCGCCCGGTGCAGTTGGAACGCCGCTTCCAGGCCGTCCCCGCCGTTGTTGCCCGCACCGCAGACCACCCATGCGTTGCGAGCGTGCGGGGCGATGGCCTGGGCCAGCCGGGCCACCGCCCAACCGGCCCGCTGCATCAGGGTGTGCGGGGGGCATTGCGCTGCCAGGGCCTGTTCGATCCGGCGCGTGGCCTGTGTATCGAACAGGGGATGGGGCTGATCGGCCGTGATCCGGCGAAGGGCGGGCTGCGGCGCTGTTGCTGCGGGCGGCTCGGAGCGCATGGCGTCGGATCCGGCTCAGAAGCGGCGCAGCGCGAAGTGCTGCAGATCCACCTCGGGCGCGCGCTGGGCCATCAGGTCGGCCAGGGCCCGAGCGCTGCCACTGGCGAGCGCATAGCCGCAGCCGCCATGGCCGGCGTTGACCCACACCCCCGGCAGGCCGCTCGGACCCACGACCGGGGCACCGTCCGGCAGGGTGGGGCGGGCACCACGCCACACCTGCACCTGGCCGGATGAAACCTGCACCCCGCCGGGAAACCAGCCGGAGATGGCCTGGTACAGCGTTTGCAGCGTGGGCGCATGGTGCGCGCCATCGGCCCGGCCGAGCTCGGCGCCGCCCGCAATGCGCACGCGTTGGCCCTGGCGCGTGATCGTCACCCGGTGGAGCGGGTCCACGACCGATCCTTGCGGGGCATGGGAGTCTTCGCGCACCGGGGCGCTGATCGAGTAGCCGTGGAGCGCGGCCATCGGTAGCTCGGCACCCAAGGGACGCAACAGCGCCGCCGCCGCCACGCCGGCGCAGACGACGACGGCATCGAACCGGCGCGGCAGCGTCTCGCCGGCGATCCGCAGACCCGCGGGCGACGCATCCAGCCCGGTGACCTGGGCATTGAAATGGAACTGCGCCCCGCGCTCCTGCGCGGCATAGCGCAGCATCTGGGCGAAGAGGCGGCAGTTGCCGGACTCGCCATCGGGAATGTGCAGGGCGCCGATCAGGGGGCTGTCGTGGGACAGGCCTGGCTCGATCTGGCGGGCGGTCTCGGCATCCACGTCGTGGATGACCATGCCCGCGTCCCGCAGCAGTTGCAGGGCCGGCTGCAGGTGCGCCAGGTCTTCGACCGTGCGCAGCAGGACCAGCGCGCCGCGGCCGGTTTCCGCGTCCACCTGCAGCTGCTCCGACACCCACCGCATGCGCGCCTGGCTGTAACGGCCCAGTTGCTCCAGTGCGGAAAGGGCCATCGGAAGGGCCGGCGAGCGGCCAGCCTTGCGCCAACGCCAGAGCCATCGCAGCTCGGAAGCCGTTACCCCTTTCGCGAGCCGCACCGCCGCATGGCGTCCCCACAGCCGGGTGCTTTGCGGGCCGCCGATGCCGGGGGCCGCCAGGGGAATGAGAAGGGCAGGTGACGACAGGCCGGCATTGGCGAAGCTCGATTCCTCCGCCGCGGCGCTGCGTTGTTCGAAAACCGAAACCTCGTGGCCGTCGCACGTCAGTTCGTAAGCAGTGGTGACGCCGACGATCCCGGCGCCCACGATGGCGATGTGCATTTGGTTTCTGAGCTCTTTCAGGCACCGGCGCTAATGGACACTGCGCTGGCTGCTACTGTTTTTGTGTTTTCCAAGGGCCTGTTTCCAGGCGGGCCCTGCCGGCGCCGGCCGCTCCAATGGCGCAAGGGTCCGTTTGGGCTCGGTCAATCTGCCATGCTAGAATCTTTGGGTTTTGCTGGTGGCTGCGCAGTGCGTGGCCGACAACCTGGCAAGACAAATCGCAAACCAGCCCTTTCAAGGTGCTGCCTTCTTCTTGCAAGCCGGCAGTTATTGGGGCTGGATTTTAGACCCAACCTTCGGAGAAATTCTCATGTCCGTCACCATGCGCGAAATGCTGGAAGCCGGTGTCCACTTCGGTCACCAAACCCGTTTCTGGAACCCCAAGATGGCCCCGTACATCTTCGGCCATCGCAACAAGATCCACATCATCAACCTGGAAAAGTCGCTCCCGCTCTTCCAGGACGCCCAAAAGTTCGCCAAGCAGCTCACCGCCAACCGCGGCACCATCCTGATGGTCGGCACGAAGCGCCAGGCCCGCGAAATCCTCGCCACCGAAGCGCAGCGCGCCGGTGTGCCCTATGTCGACCAGCGCTGGCTGGGCGGCATGCTGACCAACTTCAAGACGGTCAAGACCTCCATCAAGCGCCTGAAGGACATGAAGGCCCAGCAAGAAGGCGGCCTGGACGCCATGAGCAAGAAGGAACAGCTCACCTTCACCCGCGAAATGGAAAAGCTGGAAAAGGACATCGGCGGCATCCAGGAAATGAATGCACTGCCCGATGCCATTTTCATCATCGACGTGGGCTTCCACAAGATCGCCGTGGCTGAAGCCAAGAAGCTGGGCATTCCGCTGATCGGCGTGGTGGACTCCAACCACTCCCCCGAAGGCATCGACTATGTGATCCCCGGCAACGACGACTCGGCCAAGGCCGTGGCCCTGTATGCCCGCGGTATCGCCGACGCGATCATCGAAGGCCGTGCCAATGCCGTGAACGACGTGGTCAAGGCCGTGGCTGCCGAAGGCTCTGACGAATTCGTGGAAGTGGAAGAAACCGCTGCCTGATTCCCGGCCGCGCGACCTGTCGCGAATGAAAGCGGGGCTCCTGGTTAGCCCCCTTTTTTTTAGCCCGAATGCTGTAACGAACTGAACTGAGACTGGAGAAAAAGATGGCTGCAATTACCGCAAGCATGGTCGCCGAACTGCGCGCAAAGACCGATGCCCCCATGATGGAATGCAAGAAGGCCCTGACGGAAGCCGAAGGCGACCTGGCCAAGGCGGAAGAGCTGCTGCGCGTGAAGCTGGGAACCAAGGCCGGCAAGGCCGCTGCCCGCATCACCGCGGAAGGCGTGGTCGCCAGCTACATTGACGGCACGACCGGCGGGCTGATCGAAGTGAACAGCGAAACCGACTTCGTGAGCAAGAACGACAGCTTCCTCGCGCTGGCCAAGGCCGCTGCCGAACTGGTGGCCAAGCACAATCCCGCCAACGTGGAAGCCCTGGGTGCCCTGCCATACAGCCAGGACGGCTTTGGCCCCACCCTGGAAGAAGTGCGCAAGGGCCTGATCGGCAAGATCGGCGAGAACATGTCGTTCCGCCGCTTCAAGCACTTCTCCGGCAACAAGCTGGCCTCCTACCTGCACGGCACCCGCATCGGCGTGGTGGTCGAGTTCGAAGGCGACGAAACCGCTGCCAAGGACGTGGCCATGCACATCGCTGCCATGAAGCCCGTCGCGCTGACCAGCGCCGACGTGCCTGCCGACCTGATCGAGAAGGAACGCTCGGTTGCCGCTGCCAAGGCCGCGGAAGACAAGGCCAAGGCGGAAGCCGAGGGCAAGGCCGTGCAGTCCGACGAAATCGTCAGCAAGCGCATTGAAGGCGGCGTGCAGAAGTACCTCAAGGAAGTGTCCCTGTTCGACCAGGTCTTCGTGAAGGCCGCCGACGGCAAGCAGTCCGTGGGCCAGATGCTCAAGGGCGCCAACACCACGGTCAAGGCGTTCACCCTGTACGTGGTCGGCGAAGGCATCGAGAAGAAGGTGGACGACTTCGCTGCCGAAGTGGCCGCCCAGGTGGCAGCCGCCAAGTCTGCCGCTTGATCGCAGACCCCATCGCCACCTCACCCGCCATTCCATTGCCCCACGGAGAAGTCCCCATGTCCATCGCTGCACCAGCCCACAAGCGCATTTTGCTCAAGTTGTCTGGCGAGGCGCTCATGGGGGACGATGCCTTCGGCATCAACCGTGCCACCATCGTCCGGATGGTGGAGGAGATCGCTGAGGTCACCCGCATGGGTGTGCAGGTGGCCGTGGTGATCGGTGGTGGAAACATCTTCCGCGGCGTGGCCGGCGGCTCGGTCGGCATGGACCGCGCCACCGCTGATTACATGGGCATGCTGGCCACGGTCATGAACGCGCTGGCACTGGCCGACGCCATGGACAAGCAGGGACTGACTGCGCGTGTGATGTCGGCGATCGCCATCGAGCAGGTCGTCGAGCCCTACGTGCGCCCCAAGGCCCTGCAATACCTGGAAGAGGGCAAGGTGGTGGTGTTCGCCGCCGGTACTGGCAATCCCTTCTTCACCACCGACACCGCGGCAGCGCTGCGGGGTGCCGAAATCGGTGCCGAGGTGGTTTTGAAGGCGACCAAGGTGGACGGTGTGTACACCGCTGATCCCAAGAAGGACCCAACGGCGACCCGCTACACCAAGCTCACGTTCGACGAGGCCATGTCGCGCAATCTGGGAATTCTGGATGCGACGGCGTTTGCCCTGTGCCGTGACCAGAAGTTGCCGATCCGCGTGTTTTCCATCATCAAGCACGGCGCGCTCAAGCGCGTGGTCATGGGTGAGGACGAAGGCACGCTGGTGTACGCTTGAGCGTTGGGCGCGCTCCGGCGCGCCTGGCTTCATGCTGAGGAGAAAAACATGACCATTGCCGATATCAAGAAGAATGCAGAAACCAAGATGGACCAATCCATCGTGGCGTTCAAGAACAATCTGTCCAAGATCCGCACCGGCCGCGCCAATCCGGCGCTGCTCGATTCCGTGCAGGTCGAGTACTACGGCTCGTTCGTGCCGTTGTCGCAAGTGGCGAACGTGGCCCTGATCGACTCGCGCACCATCAGCGTCCAGCCCTGGGAAAAAGGCATGGGTGCCAAGATCGAGAAAGCCATCCGCGAAAGCGATCTGGGCCTGAACCCCGCTTCCATGGGCGACCTGATCCGCGTGCCCATGCCTCCCATGAGCGAAGAGCGCCGCAAGGAAATGACCAAGCTCGCGCGCAACGAAGGCGAGAGCGCCAAGATCGCCGTGCGCAATCTGCGCCGTGACGCCAACGAAGCCGTCAAGAAGCTGGTCAAGGACAAGCTGGCCTCCGAAGACGACCAGAAGCGTTCGGAAACCGAGATCCAGAAGGTCACCGACAAGCACATCGCCGAAGTCGATGCGCTGGTGTCCGGCAAGGAACAGGAAATCATGGCGGTCTGATCCCCGGTTCCGGGAATCGATCGTTGCCCTGCATGTCCGCCTCTTCGGTCATTCCGCACCACGTTGCCATCGTCATGGATGGCAATGGCCGCTGGGCCACGCGCCGTTTCCTGCCGCGGCTGGCGGGGCACAAGCAGGGCGTGGAGTCTCTCAAACGCTGCGCGCAGGCCTGCGTGGAGCGGGGCGTGGCCGTTCTGACGGTGTTCGCTTTCTCTTCGGAGAACTGGAACCGGCCTGCCGATGAGGTCTCGGGACTCATGGACTTGCTGGCCAAGGCGCTGTCCCGGGAAGTCCCCCAACTGCAAAAAGACGGAGTGCGCCTGCATTTCGTGGGCGAGAAAGCCGGGCTGTCGGAGAAGGTGCGGGCGGGCCTGCGCCAGGCCGAGCTGGACACCGCGCACAATACCCGCCTGGTCCTGAACGTCTGCTTCAACTACGGCGGCCGTTGGGACATCGCGCAGGCCGCTGCGGCCGTCGCGGCGCGGGGCGAGCCCATCACCGAGGCCAGCCTGCATGCGGCCATGGGCCTGGCGCACGTGCCGGATCCGGACCTGGTGATCCGCACGGGTGGAGAAATGCGCATCAGCAATTTCCTGCTGTGGCAGTCTGCCTATTCCGAGTTCTACTTCAGTGACCGGCTTTGGCCGGACTTCGACGGCAAGGCCCTGGATGAGGCCATTGCCGCCTTCAATGCCCGAGAGCGCCGTTTCGGCAAGACATCCGAGCAAATATTGGCGTCGTCACCTGCCTCGCTGCAGGTCTGAAAGGGCTTTTCCATGCTTCGACAGCGCGTCATCACTGCCATCGTCCTGCTGGCCATTTTGCTGCCTGCGCTTTTTTACCCGTCTCCGTGGCCCTTTGCCACGGTCATCCTGGTCTTGATGGCCGCGGGTGCCTGGGAGTGGGGTCGGCTTCAAGGGCTGGGCTCTGGCGCGGCCGTGGGGGTGGGGGCCGCTTGCGTCGCGCTTTGCGCGGCGAGCTGGTCAATGGGCTGGCTGCAGCAACCGCTGGCCTGGCTGTGGACCCTGGGTGGCGCCGCTTGGGTGCTTGTCGGCGCCTGGATGCTGCGCGCGGGTGTCCAGGGCTGGCCCCAGGTTCCCAAGGCCGTGCGGCTGGTCGGCGGCGTGTTCGTGCTGTGGCTGGCGTGGCTGGCCGCGGTGCAGGCGCGCATGGCGGGCATCAATTTTCTGATGTCGATCCTGGTTCTTGTCTGGGTGGCAGACATCTTTGCGTATTTCGCAGGCCGGGCCTTCGGCCTGCGCTTCACCAAGAACAAGCTGGCCCCCTCGATCAGCCCCGGCAAGAGCTGGGAAGGCGTGTGGGGCGGCATGGCCGGTGTGGTGGTTCTGGCGGTGGCCTGGGTGGTCGCCGACGCGTCCGCCAGTGCATCGGTCGCGAGTTTCTATACCCACCTGTTCGCGCGCGGCTGGTGGCTGCTGTTGCTGGGTGCCGTGTTCATGGCGGCCATGAGCGTGGTGGGCGACCTGACCGAGTCCCTCGTCAAGCGCAGCATCGGCGCCAAGGACAGCAGCGGTTTGTTGCCGGGCCACGGCGGCGTGCTCGATCGCGTGGATGCGCTGTTGCCCACCTTGCCGCTGGCCATGATGTTGACCCACTTCGCTTCCGCATGAAACAACGCATCACGGTCCTGGGATCCACGGGGTCCATCGGTACCAACACCCTGGATGTGGTGGCACGCCATCCCGAGCGCTACGAGGTGTTCGCCCTGAGCGCTGCCACGCAGGTCGACGCCCTGCTGGCGCAATGTGTCCGTTTCCAGCCCCGCTTCGCCGTGATGGCCAGCGCGCCGCATGCGCGCCTGCTGGAGGAGCGGCTCGCGGCGCATGGTCTGGCAACGCGGGTCTTGCAGAGCCCGGACGCGCTGGACACCATTGCCTCCCACGAAGAGGTGGACGTGGTGATGGCCGCCATCGTCGGCGCTGCGGGCCTGGGCCCCTGCCTTGCGGCGGCACGGGCCGGCAAGCGCCTGCTGCTCGCCAACAAGGAGGCGCTGGTGGTGGGCGGTGAGGTCTTCATGTCCGCCGTCCGGGAGGGCGGGGCCATGCTGCTGCCGATCGACAGCGAGCATTCGGCGATCTTCCAGTGCCTGCCCGAAGACCCGCAGACCTGGGCCCGCCGCGTGGACCACATTCTGCTCACCGCATCCGGCGGGCCATTTCGCACCCGGGCGCCGGCCACGCTGCGCGATGTCACGCCGGAGCAGGCCTGCGCCCATCCCAATTTCTCGATGGGGCGAAAGATCTCGGTCGATTCGGCCACCATGATGAACAAGGCCCTGGAGGTCATCGAGGCGCGCTGGCTCTTCGATCTGGCGCCGGAGCAGATCAAGGTGGTGATCCATCCGCAGCAGATCATCCATTCCATGGTCCAGTTCGTGGATGCATCGGTGCTGGCGCAACTGGGAACGCCGGACATGCGCGTTCCGATCGCCTGCGGGCTGGCCTGGCCGGAGCGCATCGAGAGCGGAACGCCGCGGCTGGATTTTTCCACCCTGTCCGCGCTCACCTTCGAGGAGGCCGATGCCACCCGCTTCCCGGGGCTGCACCTGTCCTGGCAGGCGCTGCGCGCGCAAAGCGGCACCACGGCGGTGCTCAATGCCGCCAACGAGGTGGCCGTGGCCTCGTTCCTGGAGCGCCGCATCCGTTTCGATCAGATTCATCGGCTGAACCTTGCAACTCTGGAGGCGGTGACACCCTCCAACCCCGAATCGCTCGGGGCCCTGCTGGCGCTGGATGCCGAAGCACGGTCCGTCGCTCTGCGCAGTGCGCAGCGGCTGGCCGCCTGAGCCATCGCCTCCGGGCAGAAAGACACCATGTTGCTGACCGTCATTGCCTTCATCGTCGCGCTGGGCGTGCTCATCGCCGTCCATGAATACGGCCACTACCGCGTAGCGGTCGCCTGCGGCGTGAAGGTGCTTCGTTTTTCGGTGGGTTTCGGCAAGCCCCTGCTGCGCTGGCAGCCCAAGGGATCACCCACGGAATTCGTCATCGGCGCGTTTCCCCTGGGCGGGTATGTGCGCATGCTGGACGAGCGCGAGGCTCCCGTCGATGCCCATGAGCGCCACCTGTCGTTCAATGCCAAGCCGTTGCGATCCCGCGCTGCGATCGTGGCGGCGGGTCCGGCGGCCAATCTGCTGCTCGCCGTGCTGCTGTACGCCGCAGTGAACTGGATGGGCGTGGAGGAGCCGAAGGCGGTTCTCGCCAGCCCCGTGCCCGGGTCCGTGGCCCAGAAAGCCGGCCTGCAAGGCGGCGAGCTCGTGCTGGAAGCGGCTCTCGGCAACGAAGAATCCGAGCCGGTGCGATCCTTCGAGGACCTGCGCTGGCTCCTGACCCGCGGTGCGCTCGACGGCACCGACGTCCGCCTGCAGGTGCAGCCGTCGCCCGGGGCGCCGCAGCGCCAGATGGTGCTGGAACTCGCGCAATTCGATGCGCGGGAGGCGGATGCGCAGCTCTTTCGCAAGATCGGCATCGTGGGTCCGTGGACGCGGCCCGTGCTCGGCGAGGTGGTCCAGGGAGGGGCGGCGCAACGCGCTGGATTGCGGCAGGGGGATTTGGTCGTCAGGCTCGGTGCGACGAATGTGGTGGATGGCCAGCAGTTGCGGGAGCTCATCCGTGCATCGGTCAGTGGCGGGGTGGTCGTATCCCAGCCGTGGCGCATCGAACGCGGCGGCCAGACCTTGACGCTGGATGTGCTGCCGGACTTGCACAGCGAGCCTTCCGGCCCGGTCGGACGCGTGGGAGCGTTCGTGGGCGCTCAGCCAGAGTTCGTGACCGTGCGGCACGGGCCGCTCGAAGGATTGTGGAACGGAGTGGTGCGCACCTGGGAGGTGTCGGCCCTGACCCTGCGCATGATGGGGCGCATGGTGATCGGCGAAGCCTCGCTCAAGAACCTCAGCGGCCCGCTCACCATCGCCGATTACGCGGGCCGTTCGGCCAGCATGGGGCTCACGCAGTACCTGGTGTTTCTGGCCCTCATCAGCGTGAGTCTGGGTGTGCTGAACCTGCTTCCGCTGCCGGTTTTGGACGGTGGGCACCTGATGTATTATCTTTGGGAAGGCGTGACCGGCAAGGGCGTGTCCGACGCCTGGATGGAGCGATTGCAGCGCGGCGGCGTGGCGGTGCTTCTCCTGATGATGTCCATCGCCCTGTTCAACGATATCACCCGGCTTTTTGGCTAACCTTTTTGCCGCGCGCGTTCACCGCGCGGTACCAGTTCACTCATGAAAAAACAATTCAATCGCTTGGGCGTGCGCAAGGCTTGTGCCGTGGCCGCCATGGTTTTTGCTGCCAATGCGGCATGGGCCCTGGAGCCGTTCAAGGTGCAGGATATCCGGGTGGAGGGTTTGCAGCGCGTCGAGCCGGGCACGATCTTCGCATCGATGCCGCTGCGGGTGGGTGACGACTACAACGACGAGAAGGGCGCTGCGGCGATCCGTGCGCTGTTCGCGCTGGGCCTGTTCAAGGACGTGCGCCTGGAGGCCAGCGGCAACGTGCTCGTGGTGGTCGTGGAAGAGCGTCCCACCATCGCCGACGTGGACTTCGCCGGTGCCCGCGAATTCGACAAGGACACGCTCAAGAAAGCCATGCGCGATGTGGGCCTGACCGAAGGCCGGCCTTTCGACAAGGCGCTGGCCGACCGCGCGGAGCAGGAGCTCAAGCGCCAGTACATCAACAAGAGCCTGTACGGCGCCGAGGTCGTGACCACGGTCACCCCCATCGAGCGCAACCGCGTCAACCTCACGTTCACCGTGACCGAAGGCGAGCCCGCGCGCATCAAGGAAATCCACCTGGTGGGCAACAAGGCCTTCAGCGAATCGACGCTCAAAGGGCTGTTCGACCAGGACACGGGCGGCTGGCTCAGCTGGTACACCAAGTCGGACCGCTATTCCCGCACCAAGCTGAACGCCGATCTGGAAACCCTGCGTTCCTACTATCTGGC
Organism: Acidovorax sp. KPB24-07; assembly: GCF_057543315.1. Taxonomy (NCBI): domain Bacteria; kingdom Pseudomonadati; phylum Pseudomonadota; class Betaproteobacteria; order Burkholderiales; family Comamonadaceae; genus Acidovorax; species Acidovorax sp. KPB24-07. The sequence goes on along the minus strand of NZ_BAAJYS010000016.1, from coordinate 26,254 downwards.
GCGCGGCTACCTCGAGTTTCGCATCGACTCCACGCAGGTGGCCATCTCCCCGGACAAGCAGGACATCACGATCACCGTCAACGTAACCGAAGGCCAGCGCTACGTGGTCTCCGGCGTGAAGATCGAAGGCAATTACCTGGACCGCGACGACGAGTTCAAGTCGCTGATCACCATCCAGCCCGGCGAGCCCTACAACGCCGACAAGGTGGCCGAAACCACCAAGGCATTCACCGACTACTTCGGCAATTTCGGCTTCGCGTTCGCGCGTGTCGAAGCGGTGCCCGAAGTGGACCGCGAGAACAACCGCGTGGCCCTGGTGCTGCGCGCCGAGCCGGCCCGCCGTGCCTACGTGCGCCGCATCAACGTGAGCGGCAACAACCGCACGCGCGACGAAGTGATCCGCCGCGAGTTCCGCCAGTACGAAGCCTCCTGGTACGACGGCGACAAGATCAAGCTGTCCCGTGACCGCGTAGACCGCCTGGGCTTCTTCACCGAAGTCAATGTGGAAACGCAGGAAGTGCCGGGCTCGGCCGACCAGGTGGACCTGGTGGTGAACGTGGCCGAAAAGCCCACCGGATCGCTGCAGCTGGGCGCGGGCTTCTCGAGTGCGGAAAAGGTCTCGCTGTCGTTCAGCATCAAGCAGGAGAACGTGTTCGGTTCGGGCAACTACCTCGGGGTGGACGTCAACACCAGCAAGTACCGCCGCACGCTGGTGTTCAGCACCACCAACCCGTACTTCACGAGAGACGGCATCTCGCGCACGCTCGATCTTTACTACCGCACCGACAAGCCGTACGAGGACCAGGGCGGCAACTACGAGCTGATCACCGCTGGTACCAGCGTGCGTTTCGGCATCCCCTTCAGCGAAACCGATACCGTGTTCTTCGGGGGCGGCCTCGAACAGACGCGGATCAAGCTGGGCACCAACATTCCCGCCGCGTACCTGTCGTATGCCACGACCTACGGCTCCAGCAGCACCGCGATTCCGCTCACGATCGGCTGGTCGCGCGATGACCGCGACAGCGCCTTGGCACCCAATTCGGGCCGCTACCAGCGCCTGAACACCGAATGGTCGGTGGCCGGCGATGCGCGCTATGTCCGCGGCAATTACCAGTTCCAGCAGTATGTGCCGCTGAACAAGAAGTTCACCATGGCCTTCAACAGCGAGTTCGGCTGGGGCAAGGGCATGAACGGTCGGCCGTTCCCGGTGTTCAAGAACTACTACTCGGGCGGCCTGGGCTCCGTGCGCGGTTTCGACCAGGGCACGCTGGGTCCACGCGACGTGACGGGTGCGTCGCTGGGCGGACCGAAGAAGGTCACGCTCAATGCCGAGTTGATCGCACCGTTCCCAGGTGCGGGCAACGACCGCACGCTGCGCGTGTTCACTTTCGTGGATGCGGGCAACGTGTATGGCGAAGATGAAAAGGTCACCCTCAGCGACATGCGTGTCTCTGCCGGCCTGGGCCTGAGCTGGATTTCTCCGCTCGGTCCGCTTCGCCTCGCTTTTGCGCAACCGGTGCGCAAGTTCGCCGGCGATAGAATCCAGAAACTGCAATTCCAGATCGGAACGTCTTTCTAATGAAATCTCTCTCCCGCCATATTCCCCTCGTTCTCTTGCTGGGCACGCTCGGTGCAGCCGTGCCTGCACAGGCGCAGGAGTTCAAGGCCGGCTTCGTCAACACCGACCGCATCTTCCGCGAGGCCAGCACCGCCAAGGCGGCCCAGGCCAAGCTGGAGCAGGAGTTCTCCCGTCGTGAGAAGGACCTCGTGGAGCAGGGCAACAGCCTGAAGTCCGCCACCGAGAAGTTCGAGCGCGAAGCGCCCACGATGGCCGAGAGCCAGCGCACGGCCCGCCAGCGCCAGCTGGTCGACCAGGACCGCGACTTCCAGCGCAAGCGCCGCGAGTTCCAGGAAGACCTGGGCGCCCGCAAGAACGAAGAGCTGGGCCAGGTGCTGGAACGCGCCAACAAGGTCGTCAAGCAGGTCGCCGAGGCCGAGAAGTACGACGTGATCCTTCAGGAAGCCGTCTACATCAACCCCAAGCACGACATCACCGACAAAGTGATCAAGGCACTGAATGCCGCTGCTGCCACGCCCGCCAAGTGATGGCCGTCGGCTGACGGGGCGCGCGGCGTGAGCCTCTCTCTGGGGCAGATCGTCGATGCGCTGGGCGGCACGCTGGAGGGGGGCGAGAGGGACGGAGAGATCCACCGCATCGCTCCCCTGGAGTCTGCAGGTCCCGGTGACCTGGCTTTTTTAAGCCATCCGCGCTACCAGCAGCAACTGGCCGCCTCCCGGGCGGCCTGTGTCATTGTGGCGCCATCGATGCGCGAGGCCGGGCTGGCCCGGGGGCCGTGCATCGTCGCGGACGAGCCGTACGTGTATTTCGCGCGTGCCACGCAGCTGTGGAAGCGCGCGCACGCCGTGGCGGTGCCGCAGGGCATCCATCCCAGCGCGGTGGTGGACCCGGACGCCACGGTGCATCCCACGGCCTTCATCGGCCCGCTGTGCGTGGTGGAGCGCGGTGCGCGCGTGGGCGCGGGCACGGTGCTCAAATCGCGGGTGACGCTGGGCGAGGACTGCCACATCGGCGATCGCTGCATCGTGCATGCCGGCGTGGTGATCGGGGCCGACGGCTTCGGCTTCGCTCCGCAGGGCGGCGAGTGGATCAAGATCGAGCAGCTGGGGGCCGTGCACATCGGCAACGACGTCGAGATCGGCGCCAACACCTGCATCGACCGCGGCGCACTGGAACACACGGTCATCGAAGATGGCGTGAAGCTCGACAACCTCATCCAGATCGGCCACAACGTGCGCATCGGCCGGCATTCCGCCATGGCGGGGTGCGTAGGGGTGGCGGGCAGCGCGACCATCGGCGCGCATTGCACGGTGGGGGGCGGAGGCATCGTGCTGGGGCATCTCGAACTGGCCGACCACGTGCACGTGTCGGCGGCCACGGTGGTCACGCGATCGCTGACCCGGCCGGGTCAATACACCGGCATGTTCCCCATCGACGAAAATGCGAAGTGGGAAAAAAACGCGGCCACGCTCAAGCAGCTTCACAGCCTGCGCGAACGGATCAAGGCCCTCGAACAAACTCGAAAAGTCGGTTAGACCGCATCTTCCAATGATGGATATCCACCAAATTCTCAAGCTCTTGCCGCACCGCTATCCGTTTCTGCTGGTGGACCGCGTGGTCGAACTCGAAAGGGGCAAGCGCATCCAGGCGCTCAAGAACGTCACGATCAACGAGCCTTTCTTCACGGGGCATTTCCCGAGCCGGCCCGTGATGCCCGGCGTGCTCATGCTCGAGGCCCTGGCGCAGGCCGCGGGCCTGCTGTCGTTCGACATGATGGGCGAGGCGCCCGGCGACGACAAGGTGTTCTATTTCGTCGGCATCGACGGTGCGCGTTTCAAGCGCCCCGTGGAGCCGGGCGACCAGCTCATCCTGGAAGTGGATCTGGACCGTATCAAGGGCGGCATCTACAAGTTCAAGGGCCTGGCACGCGTGGGCGACAGCGTGGCCTGCGAGGCCGAGATCATGTGCACCATGCGCACCGTGGGCTGACGCTGCGAGGGCAGGGCGGCACGTGACCAGCAGCATCCACTCCACAGCCATCGTCGACCCCGCAGCGCGGATCGACGCCTCCGCGGCCATCGGCCCCTATGCGGTGATCGGCCCGCACGTGACGATCGGTGCGCGCACCTCGGTGGGCGCGCACTGCGTCATCGAAGGGCGCACCACGATCGGCGAAGACAACCGGATCTTCCAGTTCGCCTCCCTGGGCGCCGCGCCGCAGGACAAGAAGTACGCCGGCGAGCCCACCGAGCTGCGCATCGGCGACCGCAACACGATCCGCGAGTTCTGCACGTTCAACACCGGCACGGCGCAGGACCGGGGCGTGACCACGATCGGCAACGACAACTGGGTGATGGCCTATGTGCACATCGCCCACGACTGCGTGGTCGGCCACCACACCGTTCTGGCCAACAACGCCACGCTGGCCGGCCATGTGCACGTGGGTGACCACGCCATCATCGGCGGCCTCACGGGCGTGCACCAGTTCACCAAGGTGGGCGCGCATGTCATGGCGGGGTTCGCCAGCCACATCTCGCAGGACGTGCCCCCCTTCATGATGGTGGACGGCAACCCGCTGTCCGTGCGCGGGTTGAACCTCGAAGGCTTGCGCCGGCGCGGGTTCTCGGCCGACCGGCTTGCCGCGATCAAGCAGGCGCACCGCCTGCTGTATCGCCAGGGCCTCACGCTGGACGCGGCGCGGCAGGCGATCGCCGAACTGCCTGCGGTCCACAGCGAGGCCGCGCCCGACATCGCGCTGCTGCTGGATTTCATCGCCAACTCTTCGCGCGGCATCGCGCGCTGACCGCGATGGCGCCTTCCCTCCAACCGGCACCGCGCATCGCGATGGTGGCAGGCGAAACCTCTGGCGATCTGCTCGCGGGCCTGCTGCTCGACGGCCTGCAGGCACAGTGGCCTGGCGTGGTGGGGCAGGGCATCGGCGGGCCGCAGATGCAGCGGCGGGGCTTCACGGCCTGGTGGCCCAGCGAGCGCCTGGCCGTGCACGGCTACAGCGTCGAGCTGCTGCGCCGGCTCTGGGGCATCGTGCAGATCCGCAAGCAATTGCGGCGGCGGCTGCTCGCGGACCCGCCGCAGGTCTTCATCGGCGTGGATGCGCCCGATTTCAACCTGGGACTCGAATCCGACCTGCGTGCGGCCGGCATCAAGACGGTGCACTTCGTGTGCCCTTCGATCTGGGCCTGGCGTGCGGAGCGCATCGACAAAATCAAGCGCAGCGCCGACCACGTGCTGTGCATCTTCCCGTTCGAGCCCGCGCTCCTGGCCCGCCACGGCATTGCGGCCACTTACGTCGGCCATCCGCTGGCCAATGTGATTCCCATGCAGCCGGACCGCGAGGCGGCGCGTGCCCGGCTTGGGCTGGTCCGCGGCGACGAGGTGTTGGCCATCCTGCCGGGCAGCCGTTCGGCCGAGGTGGACTACATCGCCACGCCGTTCCTGCGGGCGGCTGCCTTGCTGCGCCAGGCGCGCCCGGCGCTGCGCATGGTCATCCCGGCTGTGCCGGCGCTGCGTGAGCGCATCGAGCAGGTGGTGCGCGAATGCGGCATGGCCGAGGCCGTGCAGGTCGTCGAAGGCCAGTCGCACACCGTGCTGGCGGCCTGCGACTGCACGCTGATCGCCAGCGGCACGGCCACCCTGGAGGCGGCCCTGTTCAAGCGGCCCATGGTGATCGGCTACCACATGCACCCCATCAGCTGGCGCCTCATGCGGCGCAAGCAGCTGCAGCCGTGGGTGGGTCTGCCCAACATCCTTTGTGGCGAATTCGTCGTGCCCGAGCTGATCCAGGACGCCGCCACCCCCGAGGCGCTGGCCGCGGCCGTGACGCAGTGGCTCGACGCGCCTACGCAATCTCCCGACACGCTGGCGGCGCTGGAGCAGCGCTTTACCGCGCTGCACGAAACCCTGCGCCGCGACACCCCCCGATTGGCCGCCGATGCGATCCAGAAAATCCTTGCCGCCTGAGCAGGCGGCCTTACCGTGGCACCCCCCGGGCCTGGTGGCCGGGGTGGACGAAGCCGGGCGCGGGCCGCTGGCCGGCCCAGTGGTGGCCGCCGCCGTGATCCTTGACGATCAGAATCCGATCGCCGGGTTGGCCGATTCCAAGACATTGACCGCTGCGCGCCGCGAAGCGCTGTACGACGAGATCCGCGCCAAGGCCCTGTGCTGCGCGGTGGCCGAGGCCAGCGTGCAAGAGATCGACACCATCAACATCCTGCAGGCGACCATGCTGGCCATGCAGCGCGCGGTGCAGGGGCTGCGCCTGAAGCCCGTGCGTGTGCTGGTGGATGGCAACCGGCTGCCCGTGCTGGAAGTGCCCGCGGACGCCATCGTCAAGGGCGATGCGCTGGTGCAGGCCATTTCTGCGGCCTCGATCCTGGCCAAGGTCACGCGCGACCGCTGGTGCGCGCAATTGCACCTGGAATATCCCCAATACGGCTTTGCCGGCCACAAGGGATATGGGACGGCCGAGCACATGGCGGCACTGCAGCAGCATGGCGCTTGCCCGCACCACCGCCGCTCGTTTTCGCCCGTGGCCGCGGCCCTCGTGCGGGGCAACGCGGCGGTGCTCCCGCTGCCTGCGGTGCCTACCGTGGATGGGGCGCACGCGTTGCCAGCGCCGCAGGGCCTGGTGCAGGCGGAATGGCAGCCGGCATGACCTCGGACAACGTCACCTTCGTTCAGTCGCGCGACAACGCGTTCGTCAAGGACCTGCGGCGCCTGGCGCAGGACAGCAGCGCTTACCGCAAGCAGGGCCGGGTATGGCTGGAAGGCGACCACCTGTGCCGTGCGGCGCTGGCCCGGGGTCTGCAGCCGACGGTGGCCGTGTATGCGGAGTCTTTTTGGCCTGAAGCGCAAGAAAGCTACCGGCATGCTGCTATCAAAAACATAGTTATTGCCGATCCACTTTGGGCGGACGTCAGCGGCCTCGAATCCCCGGCGCGCATGGGCTTCGTGCTGGAGATGCCTGCAGCCGCCGCGTTGGTGCCCGGCGTTTCCACCGTGGTGCTCGACCGCCTGCAGGACGCCGGCAATGTGGGGTCCATCCTGCGCAGTGCATCGGCATTCGGTTTCGGACAGATCGCGGCCATCAAGGGCACGGCGGCGCTGTGGAGCGCCAAGGTGCTGCGGGCCGGCATGGGGGCCCACTTCGGCCTGCGGCTGGTGGAGGGGCTCGATGCGACGGACATCGATGCGCTCGGCCTGCCCCTGCTGGCGACCAGTTCGCACGGCGGCGAACTCCTGCACCGGGCGCAACTGCCCTGGCCTTGCGGCTGGGTCATGGGGCATGAAGGGCAGGGCGTGTCACCGGCGTTGCAGGAGCGCGCGAGCCGCCTGATCCGCATTGCCCAGCCGGGCGGGGAAGAATCGTTGAATGTGGGTGCGGCGGCCGCGATCTGCCTGCATGCGAGCGCTGCGGCGGCGGAGATGGGCCGCACCTGAAGGCTCGGCCCGCAGGCTTTCAGCGATGCGGGCAGACCTTGGTCAGGGCGGTCAGAGAGGGCGGTAAGCGCATCGCAGCGCCGACCCTGCGGTTCGCGGCAAGGCCGCCCTGAGGGAGGGCCACCCGCCAGGGTCGTCAGGCCATTGCTTCTTCACCCGCCATCAGCTCTTCCTTGCGGGCTTCGAGCGTTTCGCGCATGGCCACGAGGTCGAGCTTGCGGGCGGCACGTGCCTTCGGAAAGATCTCGTTGCGCTCTTCCTTCACGTGGTGGTCGATGTACTCGCCCAGCACGGTCACCTTGGCATCGAACATTTCATCGGCGGCGCTGGCGGCCTCGATCTGCGCGATCAGGTCCTTGGCACTGGCGTGCTCCACTTCGGCTTCGGCGAGGAGGTCGGTGTCCTTGATGGCATCGCGCAGGGCAGGGTAGAAGATCTCTTCTTCGATCTGCGCATGCACGGCCAACTCGCGGCAGATCTGGCGCGCCAGTTCGAACCGCTGGGTGGCTGCCGCCTTGGAGCGGGACTCCATCAGCGATTCGTATTCCTTGAACATTTTCTTGACGGCGCGATGGTCCGCATCGAGCAGGGAGCAGGCGTCTCGGGGTGCACGGGTGGTGGTCATGGGATTTCCTTGTCGATGGTGTGTGGGGAAGGCCATGCTGCACGGGTGGTCTACCCCCTGCCGTAGGACGCCAAGCCACGGGCCTGCGCGGGTTCGCCTTCGGCCGACAGGCCGTTGGGACAGGGCCATGGGCCCCATCGATCATTGGATTGGCTGCGGGGATCGTGCTGGCAACGCACGTTGGTCGCCGCCGCTCAGCCGCTGGATGCCGGGATGCTGTGCAGCGCCGGCATACGCAATGCAAGTCCCAAAAGAAAAACCCCTGACTCTTGCGAATCAGGGGTTTCCATTTGGTGCCGGAGAGATGAATCGAACACCCGACCTTCTCATTACGAATGGAAAGTTGTGGCCTCATTTTGCTGGTGATTGTTGGCTATGATGCCTTAATTGGCACATTTTTGGCACAGTCAGCAGCGAGTAGCGATTTCAATGGCAGCAATCAACAAGCGTGGCCCGTACCAGTGGCGGGCGCAGATCCGTAGGCATGGCTTTCCCCCTTTGAGCAAGACCTTCACGACCAAGGCGGAAGCCGAGGCCTGGGCGAAGATGAACGAGTCGGAAATGGCGCGTGGCGTCTGGGTCAGCAGGGGTGAGGCCGAGGCCACAACGCTTCACGAAGCTCTGGAGCGCTACGAGGAGGAGGTGACGCCAGGGAAGAAGAGCGCAGCCGGCGAGAAGTCGTTCTTGCGCATTTGGCGGGCCACCACGATGGCCAAGCGGCCGCTGGCGTCGATCCGCAGCGCGGACGTGGCCAAGCTACGCGATGTGTGGCTCAAGGAGTACCAGCCGGCCACGGTGCTACGGCGCTTGGCTGTGTTGTCCCACGTCTTTACCATCGCGCGCAAGGAGTGGGGGATGGAAAGTTTGTCCAATCCGGTCGAGCTGGTGCGAAAGCCGCAGCCGGACAATGCCCGTACTCGCCGCATTGCCTTGGAGGTGCCAAAGGCTAATCCTCTGCAACCGGCTGATGAGCCGGCTCCGCGCAGCGCCAGCGAAGGGGAGTTGGAGCGCGTCGTTGCGGCAAGTGGCTCGGTGATGCTGCCTGCGATCATCAAGCTGGCCGTCGAAACGGCCATGCGACGCAGTGAAATCGTGGGGTTGCGATGGGAGCACATTGATCTGGATCGTCGGGTAGCACATCTGCCCTCAACCAAGAACGGCAGCTCGCGCGACGTGCCGTTGTCTTCTCGTGCAATCCAAGTTCTCGCCGATTTGAAAGACGACGGGATCGACGCCAAGGAGGACGGGGAAGACCCGGGCGAATCAGGCGCCGACGACGGGGCAGTGTTCAGCATCCGCAGCGATGCCGTTACAAGGGCCTTTGAGCGCGCTGTGACACGTGCCCGCAAGGGCTACCTGCATGAGTGCAAGGAAAAGCGCCAGAAGCCCGATGCGCGGTACCTCACCGATCTGCGTTTCCATGACCTGCGACACGAAGCCACTTCGCGCCTGGCTGAGATTTTTCCGCTGCATGAACTCACCAAGATCACAGGGCACAACGACCCGCGAATGTTGATGCGCTACTACCATCCGCGAGCTGAGGATCTGGCAAAAAGATTGTTCTAAGGGAAGAGGCAAACGTCGCAGTACACTTGATACGTGCTCTGGTCAAGTCATGACTTGGATCTCGAGTGGCTGAGCGATGATGTCAGCCAGTCTTGTGCCTCCGCTCACGACTAGCCTCGGCCGTGCTGGACGTGTGACGGTTACCATAAGGTGCGAAGCCGAGGATTTTTACCAATTAAACCAGATTGCATAAACTGCGCCTGGTGCTTCAACATATTTGATCATGCCACGGGATGCTGCAGAAATTAAAAGAAGACCCTCTGCTCGATAGTCTGAAAGTCACCCAGGAAAAGTATGGTGAGGACTACTGGTCTTTTAAGAGCACATCGCGGCGCCGAGGTGCGCACGCGCTGATTCACTACCCGGCCATGATGGTGCCCAATCTGCAGGGCAGCATTCTTACAGCAATTAAAGAGGTGGCGCCAAATTCTCAGGAAGTGCTGGATCCATTCGTTGGTTCGGGCACCGTGCTGGTTGAGAGCATGAACTTGGGACTGGATTTTTCTGGTGTCGATATCAATCCACTAGCAGTTCTTTCTTGCTTGACAAAATCTGGTCCATATTTTATCGACGCTTTCACCGAAGAAGCAGCCGAGTTGGTTTCTAAGATTTATGCGGATAAGAATATCCGGCATGAGGCCGCATTTTTGGGTCGGGAAAAATGGTTTGAGACAGATGTGGCGATTGGAATATCCAGAATTGCGCGAAACATCAAAAATGTTGACGCACTTTGGGCGAGAAGATTATTTTGGCTGGCACTGGCTCGTGTCATTCGGTCGTGCTGTAACTCTCGCAACTCGACGTACAAGTTGCATATTAAAAAAGGCGGCCGACATTAACGCCGCGGCCGATCCGATAAAATCTTTTGTCCAAACAATCGAAAATTATAAGAAGCATCTTAAGGATCAGTCCACTGATTGGACTGAAAAAGGCTTGCTAAAGCAGGGGATTTATCAGAAAAGCGTTAGTATCACAGCGGGTGATAGTACAAGCACTCTAAAGGATGCTGAGCGACTATTTGATGTCGTCATGACATCGCCGCCGTATGGAGATAATAAAACTACGATTCCCTATGGCCAATATGCCTTCCTGCCTCTCCAGTGGATTCCGGCCGATGACATTAGCCCGTTCATCAAAGCGGGTATGCTTGCAAACACGCATGCGCTTGATACGGCCAGTCTAGGCGGCAGCGCTAAGAACTCAGCAGAACGGGCTGAAGCGCTTCGAAGTGAATTCGACTCTGTGAAAAAATACTTAGCCAAGCTTTCTTCAAATGGTAGCGGGCTCAAGCGTTTTGGTGCTTTTTTCGGGGATCTTGACCCGTGCATCCAGCAAATCTGTAAGTCGACTAAGCCCGGCGGATATCATGCTTGGACGATCGGTAGTCGGCATATCGAAGGCATCCGGGTGCCTATGGAAGAAATTCTTGAAGAAATGCTCGCCAAGCGTGGAATTGAGACTTTTGGCAGGATACACCGTTCAATACATGCTAAGAAAATGGCGGCACGCAATAATCTTTCTAGCACCATGAATACAGAGATCATCGTGTTGGCAAAAAAGAGCACCAAGACAAGGTGATCGACCGTTTTAAGGGGACGGGATTGAACGAAGAGAAAGACAAGCCAGATGAGATCAGGGTCTCCGCTCGGGTGCTCGTGCAGCTAGGCGCGGAGCTTGTAACGGATGCAGAACAAGCTATTCTTGAATGCGTCAAGAATGCTTATGACGCTGACTCTCCCGGCTGCAAAGTCGTAATTCGAACGAAAGCCTGTGGGGTCATTGAGCAGAATGAAAGGGCGGGCCGGTTACTCGACTTCAGCGAAGATGCTGAGAACGTCCATGTTACTTTCATGAAGGAAGATGAGGAATTTCAGGCCTCCGACGACTGGCGAGATAGGAATTTAGTTAATACTGATGAATTCGTTCGTCGGCGGCTCGACTGGATTGGTCATATCACCATCGAGGACACAGGTGATGGCATAGCTGCAGAAAAATTGCGCAAGTCCTGGCTGACAATCAGTGGGTCGTACAAGCGCTCTGCCGAAGGGCGTCAGAAAGCTAAGACGCGTCTCGGGCGCACTCCACTCGGTGATAAAGGGGTCGGCCGGCTGGGTTCGATGAAGCTCGGTGACATCTTGAAGGTGGAAACGAGCACGGGCGAGGATCAGCCATTGGCATCTGCAGTGTTTCGATGGGCAGACTGCGAGAAAGCAGAAACCATCGACCAGATTCCAGTGTTCGTTGAGACAGACCTGCCAAATCCGAAACGATTCAAGGGAACGCGTGTTTCCGTCTATGGGCTGAAGAACATTGGGCAGTGGGCTAACGGTGCAGCGGCCCTGAAGCTCAGCCTGGCCACCCTAGTGTCTCCGTTTGAGGCCAAGGTACAGTTTCCGGTTATGGTGGATGTCGATGGCGATAAGACCAGCCTTGTAACTGTTACCGAAACACTGCTTTCGCGTGCGGTAGCCGATTTTCAGTTCAAGTGGCAGATCGGAGTGTCCGGTGTACCCGAACTCCAGTGTATTGCCCGGTTCCGAGAGAGGCTGTTTCGTTCAGCCATCGGCAGTAGCAAGACTCAGAAGCAGAAGTCGAACGACGTTTTTGGCGCCGACGATGGCGTCGGATTCCTTCGATGGCTAAGCGATCCTGCTCGAATGAAGCGATACAAGGTCGTCCCCCGGCCCAGCCCTGAGTGGTTCGTCGAAGTCACACAGACGATTCCATGGCTGAATATTAAAGCCAGCGGTCATGATGTGAAGGCAGAAGATCCAGGCCCCTTTAGCGCGGCGTTCTACTATTTCAATTTGCGGGACTTTTCGACCGATGAGCCTATCGATTCGGCCCCAACAGACTCTGAAGCCGATACAGAAGCTGCGGCAGGTTTGGGCATTGATCGGGCAACGATTAAGAGAATGGCCGGGATATCCATCTTGCGCGATGGGTTCCGAGTACGTTCTCAGGGCGATTGGCTTCGACTTGCGGAGGCCATGACCACAGGAAGCACCTACCAGCTTCGCGTGCATAACACACTCGGGTATTTTGCGCTGTCCGGTGAGGACAACTACAAGTTGGTCGAGAAGTCTGACCGCGAGAGCTTTGTCGAAAACGATGCCTATAGGGGTTTCAACGCCATTGCCCTAGAGTGCAGAACATTTGCGAACGAGTCGCTCGAGGCCGTTCGCCGTGCAATGGATAAGTATGCTGCACAGGTTGTACCTGGGGGCATTAGCAGACCGCCCACCGCGGAGGGCTCTTTTAATGTCGTCGAGACCACGATGGAGAGTGCAGCTGCTGCGAAACAGGATGCTCAGTCAGTCATCGCTGCGCTGGAGCAGGGCCTTGGACTTGTAGAGCAGCACGATGGCGTAGGTGCTACGGACGTGCTGAAGACTGCTTTACGCAAGGCTCAAACCGTACAGCGCAATCTAGATGCTGGGGCACAGGCGAGTAGCGCGGTGCGCATGCTGAGGCAGGAGTTCACCGACAGTAAGGAGCGGATGCTGTCGCTCTATGAGAGTGCCGCTGTAGGACTGAGCGCCCGCGGCTTGGCACATGAGCTGCGGACCCACATCGTGGAGATACGGCGGCGCATTGTGGCGATCGAGGAGTTGGTAAAAGAGGGCAGAGCAGACGAGAAGAGCGTTGCGCGCCACACCCGGCCTATCCGCGCAGCGTGTGCAAGCATTAGCAGTGCAGCTGCCATCATCGATCCACTGCTCCCAAGAACTCGAACGGTCAAGGAAACGATCGACCTCTTCGACTTCATCACCCAGTACAAGGAAAACCGCGCGGGCGGTTTGGATCGGGAAGGTATTCACTTTGAGATCCTAGGAGAAGTCGGTCGGGCGACGGTCAAGATTAATCGAGGTCGCCTATTGGCCGTCTTGGACAATTTGATTAGAAACAGCGTCTATTGGCTTCGTCGTGGAACTGACGTGTTGGAGGTCAAGCGGCCGAAACGTATCCGCGTAGAAGTCACGTCTTCTGGCTTTTCAGTAGCTGATAGTGGCCCGGGCATTGATCCCGTTTATGAAGACAGCATTTTCGACATGTTCATCTCAGCCAAGCCGGCGTCGGAACGCGGCCAAGGCCTGGGTCTGTTCATCTCATCGCAATTGCTCGCTGCGGACGGTTGCAACATTAGCTTGAGTACCGATAAGAACCAAGACGGTCGTAGGTACAGATTTATCGTGAATCTTGGAGCAGTTATGCACGGAGGGAAAAAATGAAGCCCATCGAGGCATTAAGCCTACTTGGCTCAACGCGAGTAATCTGGATTGATGATCGCTTCGCCACCTCATCCGTCTCTGAACTGATCGACATTCTCACCGAGCATGCCGATGTTGCGATAGACATATGCCCTGAGCTGATGCAAGACGCCCTACGGAAGATTGCCGAGAATGACGACACCGGAAATCACGAACTAGAACAAGCGGTTGCAAACTTGGCGGCGCAGGATCGCGTCAATTTGTTGCGACAAATACAGCTCAAGTTGGAAGACAACGGGACCGCTGACTTGTCCAACGAGCAGATCGAGAGCGTTTGTACGCATCTTGCCATCGCAAATGATGATCGCTGGTCCTTCGACATGGCAGAAGGAGAGATGCTCAGGCTTGCTGAGGATGCAGGTGACGCGATGATCAGCTACATCATCGACTTAAATGATGCTCAAGGTGTGGCCGGCAACACAAGGGGCTTGGATCTCGTTAAAGCACTTCACGGCGCAGGTTCCAAGGCTACTGCGTTGCTATTGACCCACTACGCAACCAGGAGCAATGAGGCGGAGAAGGAACTTGAACTGCGCAACATTCTCTCATCGGATGGGCCGCTAGCCATCTCTCCAGTTTGTGTGATAGCAAAGGAGCGCCTTTACCCTGTCAATGAAGCGGAATCAACGGTAGAAGGTCGCGACAGCGTCGTTGCCCAGGCACTACGTGTAGCCATCAAGAGGGCCGGACTCCGTCGCAACGTGCATGAGGTCCTGGTACGCGTTCAGAGCCATTTTGAGGAGGCCTTCAAGACCGCGAGTAATGATCTGCTTGAAGTCCCGCCCGAGCAGCTGGACGAGTATGCGATTGGCCGAGCCTATGCAGAGGGGGTCTCCGAGCTCCACGTCGTGGAACGAGCGCTCACCGCTTCCATTTCGGAATCGTTCCGTCGTCTGTTCTCCGTCGATACTGCCACCCGCGAGAACGAGCGTCGGCTGCGCTCGCTCCGCGGCGTACCTCTTGATATCGACGCCACAATTCACCATCAAAAGCTGGAGAATTTTAGGAAGCTGGAGGTGTGGGAGTCTGAAGACCTTGTGAACAAGGGATGCTCGCCGCTGGCCTGCGGCGATGTCTTTGACGTGGATTCCCGAGACGGGGGCTCGGTTCAGCGCTTCATCTTGCTCGCACAACCTTGCGATGTCACGTTGCGCCCCAGTGGAGAGCGCGACGCCGAAGCCGGCTTCCTGGTTTTGCTCAAGCCGCTGGCGACGATTGATACGCCCGCGAACCAGAAGCAGATTCGGCTTCCCTTCCTGCTCGATGGCAAACAGTGGGTATGTGAATTGAGGAAGACTACCTCCGTTCGACTCGACCTCTTGGACCTTGTGTCCTACCGACCGGACGGCCGTCTTCAGTATGACTACGGCCAAGTCGTACCCGACTGGCTGCTCCCCGGGCAGCAGGCCAATGGCAAATATGTCTTCAACGCCCTCAAGGCCGCTTTTGACGCGCGCTCCTCCGTTAAGGGCACGCCTGCCAAGGATATAAAGGACTCCAGGTGTCAGCTGACGCTTTCCGCTAAGGGACCCTTTCAGCACATTGCGTATGGCGCATTTGTCGAAGCCAAGGCTGCAAAAGAGGACGAGCCTAGCGCGGCCGGCGGCTTTACATGGAGCCTGCGGCGAGTGGGGCGGGTAAGGATGCCCTATGCGTCCGCACTGCTGGGCAGCTATTTGGCTGTTGTAGACCGGGACGCGTTTGATCTGGACTATTTAAAGCCGAAGACCGCGCGAGCGGCGGATGCGGCAAACTGTGGCGCTTGCCCCTGAATTTGCCAATCTCGGACGGCATAGGATGACGTTACTCGCTTTCTCTCAACCTGGCGTCCCCGGTGTGCGATCTTTTGCGCTGTTCACCCGGTCTTCAGCACGTCTATTCAGCGGCTAAAAGTTCATGCCTGACTCATGCCACATGAGGCCCGTCGTTGTTCAGCAATTCCACTCGGCCATGCGGCCGATCGTTGTCGGAGAGGCTAGCCAGGATTTCACGCAGCCGAACTGTTGAAACATACTTCGGCGGCTCGAAAACATACCCAGCAGCCCGCATGTCAGCCTCGACTTCCTCCGTGATGAAAAATGGTTCACCTTCCGAATGCTGGTTCATGTCTTAGCCTGTTGGTGTCGAACCCATTATCGGCGCTGAGGGCGGTCAGATCATTTGCCATGACACATGGCAACCGATGGCGCAAAAGGCGGCCAACGGCCGCAGTTCGGTACTTAGCGTTTGGAACTTAGTGGACCTTCAACGATTGCCGTAAGCCAGCTTTTGCGTCAAGGAAATCGCGTTTTGTGGCATGCCCGGTTTCCGCTTGGTAGTAGACGATCATCAGCATGTTCACAACTGCCTCAATTAACGGCGACACATGCAGCGCCATCTCTTGATCCAATAAATCGAAGTCAATTCCTGCGAGCTGCGTGGCCGCTTGCTGAACTGCCTTCGTTGCTTCTGTACTATTCCGAGTTGCCATGATTCACCTCTCCATCAGGTGTTAAGTGGAAGTGCCGGCCGGTTGCACCCGGCCGGTGCGATTTGCTCTTAATGAGGGTGTCGGCTGACGAACGCTGCAACCTCGTCGTCAGCGACGGGAGCCTTGCCAAGACTGTTGTTGTCGAACGCGGGGGCATCGTGTGACGTACCTTCTTGATCTCGACTTGCCCGGATCGCGGAAGCAATCTTTCCGCCCGTGGTTTCGCTGATGCGATCAAAGGCCGACTCGCGCATGTTCGCGGCCTTGGCTTTCGCCACGTCCCAAGAGCCTTGCGCCAGGTTGCTCGCACTGCCCGCAGCAATGGCCGCCGCACGGCCCAACATGCTGCCGGTGGAGCGTTGTTCGCCAGGTGCCAGGCCGGTGCCTTGCCCCCCTCCCTTGGCGTCAGGAACTGCGGCCTTGCCGCCTGCGTCGGCCTTCCCTTCGGCACCAGGTGCTGCGCCACTGCCCGAGTCCTTGACCTCGCCAGCCGGCGCGCTGCCCTTACCGCCCGAACTGCTGCCGGTGTCCATGCCCGAGAAGACGCTGCCACCGCCAGAACTACCGCCGCTAGGGCCTGCGGCGGCCATAGCGACGCCGCCCATTGTGTCGCCCATGCCACCACCGTCGCCGCCTTCGCTAGAGGCCGCAGAGGCTTTGCTGTACGCCGCCTTAATCGCCGATGCGCCGCCAGCGGCCGAAGCTGCACCACCCATCACAGCTGCTCCCGCCACACTTGCTGCACCTGCGGCCATCGTAGCCGCGCCCATTGCGGCACCCATGGCGGCACCGGCACCGAAGTTGCCGATACCACCCGCACCGCTAACACTTGAACCTGTGATGACGCCTGCGACCAGTGGCGGCACGCGATTAACCAGCATCAGCAACGCCAGGCAGAAAACCAGCATCACACCCAGCTCTTCAAAGTTCAGCGTGCCTGTGTTCATCTTGGCGTAGAAGCTGGAAAGGAGATCATTTCCGATCCCGACTAGCAGCACCATTGTCATGATCTGCACGGCCACGCCCAGCACGGTCTTGTAGTAGTTGATCGCCATGTCGGAGGTCCATCGCGCTCCACCGAATCCCAGGAAGAAGATCCCGGCATACGAGAGCAGCCAGCCCGATACAAGGAGCAGCAGCATGTTCACGGCGATCACGGCCAGCAACAGCAGGATGCCAGCGCTCAGGACCGCGCCAATGAAGCTGTCGATGGGCGACCAGGCCGAGAGGTTGCGGATGGCCTGTTTCCAGATCATGAAGCCGACATCGACGATGCTGGACGGCGTGATCGATGAGAAGCCGGATGCCTGCTCGCCGATCCTCGCCAGTGACTGGATGATCGAGGTTGCGAAATTCGGGCCGTTACGCAGGAGCCAGAGGAAGAAGCCGAAGAACAAAATGAATTTGATGAACTCGGCAAAGAACTCGCCAATGTCGGCCTTGCGCAACGCCATGAAGCCGAAAGTGACCACCATCGAGATCGTGCCCAGCGTCCAGAACAGGAACATCGCGGCGTTCATCACTACGGTTTGCCAGGCCGTGGCGCGCGTCGCGAACTCCGTCACCACCTGGTCGAGCATCCCCTGGTTGGTGAGCTGGGCCGATGCGACTGTGCAGCAGAGCGCGAGGGAGGCACCGATCAGCAACGCTGGCTTGTGCAGTGTTTTCATGGCTTCATTC
Organism: Acidovorax sp. KPB24-07; assembly: GCF_057543315.1. Classification (NCBI taxonomy): domain Bacteria; kingdom Pseudomonadati; phylum Pseudomonadota; class Betaproteobacteria; order Burkholderiales; family Comamonadaceae; genus Acidovorax; species Acidovorax sp. KPB24-07. Next base: position 8,606 of record NZ_BAAJYS010000016.1, on the reverse strand, counting down.
CCTTCCGGTCTTTCGGGTCGGCCAGCTCTAGCCAATTCATGGGCTTCTCGGTCGGCGCAATGCCGCCGCCAGTTGGGGATCGGCGCGAGCACAACCCGGCGAAGGTTTCGCGTGTCGCCTTGTCCTCGATCTTCTTGATCTTCTCGATCTGGCAATTGGTGTCATTGACAACGGGCATGGGCAAGGTGGCAGGTTTGTTGTCGCATCCGGCCAGCAGCGCCGCCGCAAGGCCGACAAGCAGCATCGCTTTTCTCATGTTGGGCCTCTCTGATTAGCGGGTCAGTTCGAGCCAGTTTTTAGGACTGTTCGTTTTGCCGATGCGGGATTCCGTCGAAGTGGCGTGCGTCGCCTGCTGTCGGGCTTCAAGATCGGCTTCGGCTTGCATCCTGGTCGCGACAGCGTTTTGCTGCGCGATCAACAGGCCGCGAATCTGCAGGAGCTGATTGGCCTGGTTGCTGGCGAGCTGGTTTGCGAAGCCAATGGCCTGCATCTGACCTGTCGCGCCCTGTGCCGCCGACTGAAGCCGTTCCAGCGTGCGCGAGTCCGAGGCGAGGTTTCTCTGCTGCTGTTCCAAGCCCTTGAATAGCGCATCATTGGCCTTCTTCTGGCTCTCGCTCGCCAGACGCCGGTTCTGTTCCATCGCTGCGCGCTCCGCGTCGCTGCATCCGCTGGCCGAGAAGCAGGGCGAAGATTTGTAGTAGCTCACGTCCTGGAACTTGCCGATGTAGCTGTCCAGGCTGCCGAGCTGGTTCTTGTAGTAGTCAAGCGTGTTGACGGCGTTCATCAATCCAGTGATCGTGGACTGCGCCTGATCCCAGATATACGCGGCCGGCGCGACCGTGTTCTGAATCATGTTTTCGTACTGCTGCAGCTGGGTGCGGTACTGCTCGATCTGCTTGAGCGTCTGGGCCACGTTCTCGACGGCCGACATGACGGTCTGTGTCAGGTTGGCCCCGTCGATCACTGGAATGCCGGCAAGCACCGGGGTTGTGACACCAGGAGCTGCGAGGGCAACCACCATGGCAACTTTAGCCGCTAAATTTTTCGTCTTCATCTTGAACTCTCCTGTTGAAAAAAAGTGGGTCATCGTTTGGAGCGAGGCATAACGACTTCGCGCATGGCCTCGTACATTTGATTTTGGTTTTGATCGATTTTTGAAAGCAACGCGCGAATAGTTGATTCCCCGAATCGGCGAGTCCGTAAATCGTCTGTAAGCCAAAGCTTTAGCAGTCCACCAAGCCGCCCTAAATCGCCATTAATGCGAGCCAGTTCTTCAACGCGTTTGTTGTCGATAATAGATTTCACCTGATATCCCATTCCTAAATTCCGTAGGAATTTGGAAGTACTGAGCCCAGTTGTTTTTGCCAGTAATGTGATTTCGTATTTCTCATCTGGCGTCACCCAAACATTAATAGGTGTGTGCCCTTTTCTGGTGGCAACGGATTCGCGCTCAGGCATGGCGGGTTTCATTTCGGCGGTAGCCGATTGCCTCGCAGAGCAGGATTCCCCGTTGAGCACGAAGTGCGAACAAGGGGATGGCGAAGTACATGAACCGGCTTGCCGGTACATGTACTTCGCACATCCTGCCCGTACTTTCGCGCCATGAAGTGCGCTGTCGCCGTGTCGACTTTTCCGCTTCATTCGCGCTACTGTTCGTATGCAGCGGGTCTACAGCGCGCAAATCGTGCGGATTGAACGGAAATGTTGGGACAGTGGCGGTTCCGCAGCCCATCGTAAGTGCACTGACTGAGTGACAACAGCGATTCATCACAGCAGTTCGTCCTTTTTGGGGTTGGGACTGAACGAGAACGCAGTGGCCGCACTCGGGGCAGTTTTCTTTGTGCCGTGGTCCTTCGTTTTTTTCGTACTGACGGTTTTAGTGATATGGCGGCGCACATATTTGAGAAACGTCTCGTAGCGGAATGAAATCCTTTTCTTTTCGCGCAAGTGCTCCCAGATAGTTTTAAGTTCGAAGCCGGCATCTATTGCAGCGCGGACGTTTTCGGAAACTGCAAGAAAAGATGCCATGGTCGCAGCATGTGTTGATTTATTTCCTTTGCGTTGACTTAGCCATTCAGCCAAGTCATTCGGATAATTTCCCATTAATCATCTCCTTTTTGAGTCAACTCGCCAGTCAGTAAATCGGCCACTGCATCTGTTGGGAAATGAACTCGTCGGCCAATGTAAATTTTTCGGCTGTTGAGATTAATTGCCCATTCTTCTGTGCGCATGGTCAGTACTACCCGAACTCCCCCAGGCTTGCGTTTCAAAACGACTGCAAGTTCTTCTAAGGTCATTGTTGGGCCGTATTTCTGGAGAAGAAAATCAAGAGTCGTGCTCACCAAATGCTCACTTGTGACAGTTAATCGAAGTTAGTTTTGATGAAGTTTGCGCTGTTGAGGGTTATAGTTACAGGTACGCGGATGCCGTATTTACTACCCGGACAAATTGCCCTAAAGACTATGAAACCGACTGTTGAAAGACGCCGGCAGATCGCACGCAGCGTGGCGCTACTCCGCATGCTGAGCGAGCGTGAAGGCATCGCTTCGATCTATGGCTTTGCCGAGAAATACGATGCGTTGGCATTGCCCATACAACCCACGCAGGGGCAGGGCAAGAATGGATGGCAGGCGTTGTTCAACGGGACGCGGCCGGTGTCCCCGGCTAGACTTCGTTCGCTCACTGCAGTGCAGGCGTGGTCAGATGCGACCAGGCTCTATGAGCACGGCCCTGCAAATCTCTGGAGAGCAATGTGGGGACCGTTCGAACAGCTCCGTCTCGTCGTTGCTGACGAGTTGACCGAATGGCGAAGTTTCGATCAGGCTGTCGCTGAGTTCGAGGGGGAGTTACTGCTGGCCTACCAATATCGTGCGCCGCTGACGCTAATGCATCTGGCAAAGTCAATCGCGCTTTATCGATTGCACAATGACATTCTTGGTATGGGCGATGCCGGTGTTCGCGATGGTGTTGCGCAGTGCTTACGCGATGACGCGGTGCAAGCAGAGATGGAGCGCCTCGGAGTGAGACAAATAGTCAATGATGAACTGGCGCAATCTTTCAGGATTGAAGCCGATTTTCAATTGACTTGTTCATCGGTTGCTGCTCGATGGGATGCCGTTGCACCAAGGCTGGCTTGGGTCGGTTAGACGCCAGGAGAGCGGTGGTGGCCCTCTTGCTGAACGTCAAAAATTTTAGCGGCTAAAGTTCGATCGCCCCCCAAGTGTCAATGAAATAGTAGATCTGACTGTCCTGCGGCTTGGCTACCCATTGTGAGGATTGGGGCCGTCCGCCGCAAGCATAGTTCGAAGCCGCGACTTGTAGCTCTCTACGATCTCTTTAATCGTAGTTTCTCCGCGCACCCATTTTTCGCAGTCTTGTAACGCCTGAGCGTCTGGCTCAGGTCCTTCCATGCGTTGGCTCGCAAGATTGCTGCGGATCGTGGCGCGACGTTCCAATTGTTCGACTGCAGATAAGCGATGGTGAACCATGGCTGATTTTAGCGGCTAAAAAATATCTGTTTGGTTGACACATGAGGGGCGCCCACAGATTCCTAGGCGCTTGCTCATCGGCGTGAGGTTGTTTGAATCCATGGCGGTAAGAATAATAATAGTAATAATATTATTATTCTTACCATTATTGCGGCGAGGTGTGATTTGCGCGTCTTATGGATTGGGAAATTCAGGGGTATATCCCCTTGGAGTAAAAAATGCAGGCTTCTGGCCATGAAGCTGTTGCGCCGGCTTCGCCCGTAAAAATATCCACAGCGCGAAGCTGCCCTATTACAAGCAATAGATATAGGGAAAGCTAAAGGCAAAAACCTTACAGGTTTAGGGGGGGTCTGATCCCGCGCACCTTGGGGGTCGGATTCCGCGTGCCCTGGATGGCCTTTGGGGGTCGGATTCCGCGCAAGAGGGGGTCGAGTTCCGCGTGGACAAGTTGTTCAATCCACCGACTTACCCACCGATGTTACGTTTGTTACATCGGCGGCCCATTTGCAGTGGATAACTGACTGACGGAGTGCTCCTGGGGTCTGATTCCGCGTGCGTTTTGTCATCCCAAGTGCGCTCGCGGCCCCGTCGGTGGCCGAAAATATCGGCGGCGACGGATCTCAATTGGGAGGCAGGGTGATTGCACGCGCTCAGGTTGGTTTATACGGAATGGGAGGAGGCGAGGACATCAACAGAAGGCCGCCGGTGACCTGTTTAACCTTGGCCTGGGGGTAGACGGCCAGCGCATCACGCAAGGCCGGCAGAAACTTCTTCTTGAAGTCCTTGTCGGGCTCTTTGCCCTGATACTCCTGGCCGAACTGGTCGCGCAGATTGGCCCAATACAACAACACCTGGCGGCCAGTGATGCGGTGCAGTCGATCGGCAAGCATGGTGTAGACATCCATTGCCAGCGCCGAGCCCTTGAGGGCGGACAAGGCCCTCACGTCAAGGGGTACGGCATGGCTGATCAAGGTCCGGAAATAGTCCTCCGAGAAGGTCACAACGCCCGGCCACAAAGTGGCTTGGCCATCGTGGGTGTTCAGCCATGCCTCGAACTGCTTGATGGGCTTCCCGTCGTAGGTATACGCCTTGCCGCCGGCATTGAAACCGAGCGTCATGCGGCAGGCAGAAAGGGCTTGCATCTGTGTGCGAAACACCGTGTAGCCACCTTTTTTGCCGCCGCTCGTGTCTTTGCCCAAGACGCGCAAGAACTCAGCCGCGCTGTTCCCGACTGGAATCTCGGGCGTCTTGTGACGCACGGCGAATGTATTCATCCAAGCGAGCATGAGGCGTGGCAAAGCACCGTAGGGGATGGACTGTTGTACGAATTGCTTGCCGTCCCACAGCTTGCCAGCGGCCACGTTCAATGCGGCACCGCCGCATTGGCGCTCGAACTCAATGGCATCGACCCACTTGCCATCTGCGTTCTTGCGACCGACTTTCGAGCGAGGCAACCCGACCTGGCACATGATGGCGTGCATGAAGGCCATGTCTTCGCCGCTTGGTAGCTCGTCGGCGATTTTCGCGGCTACGGCGACTATCTTGCCGTCGCGCTTTGTGCGTGCGGCCTTAGGCGGCACTAGGTCGCGTGCTGTCGAGTAGACCGCCGGCACCGTGGCGACCTTCTTGTCTGCGCCAGTTTTTTTTCGGCATTTCGACCTGGGGCAACTGGTCGAATAGGTCACTGTTTCGCGGCCCGAACTTTCTTGCTGCAGACTTGCCGAGGTTAGCGCTGGCTGTGCGCGCTGCTGCGGTCTTTGCTGCCACTTCGGCCGCTGATGTTGGGTCGATGCCGCCCGCGATAAGTCTGTCGCGGTATGCCGTGGCGTCGAAGTGTTCGGCTGTTGCTGGCGTACTCTGCTGCGCCGATCGGTCGGCATCGATACCAAGAGCAAGGACCATTGCTCAGCTCCTTGCATGAGCTGATGCTGGCCCTGTGGCAGATATCTTGACCTGTAGCCGCTGCTTGGCCACCTGCTCGGCTTTGGTTGGTCGGCCGCGCCGAGGTGCAATCGCGGGCAACAGCGGGGGACGCTCGAGCGTTGGACACACGACATGGCCGGCAAGCCACTGTTCAACATCTTGCGGGCGCCAAAGCAGGCGTTTTGTACCAGGTAGCCGGCACATTGGAGGGAGAGACTTGGGGTTGCGCGTCGCGTCGCTGCGAATGCTGGCGACGGACTTGTGCAGGCAGGCGGAAAGCTGTTCTACGGTGAGTAGAGTGTTCATGGGCGAGACCATTCCGTTCCCGACTGGTCAATGACCAAGTCGGGTTCGAATGAGTCCGCGGCCCCGTCCGCTGTTCAGATGATCCGAGATTTATGCCTAGGGCGACTCGATCAAATTTGCGATAAACAGCTTACGGTGGGGTCGTCCCCCATGGGTAACTCGCTCTCCAGCGCGAACCACACTTTGCTTTCCGGCCTCATCCTGACCGGCGGCAGTGCGTACTGGCGATTGCTCGAAGCATCTTTTCCTGCCTTCCCCCAATCCGCTTATGGGGGAGGTTGCTGAACAGGCCGTGGCTTTCGCTTGTGGGGCATGGTCAGGGTGCGAGCCCTCCATGCCGTTTGCTTTTTTCTCGAAGCCGTTTTCAACGTCCTCAGCGCGAGGTGGTGGAATGATAGCTGCAAAAGGCAGCAATGTTGTGCGTTTGGAGAGGGTAGCAGGCGTTCTTTGCCTGGCACAAATCTGGCACACCCAGTGTGCAAAAACGTGCTGCACAAAGCAAAACAACGCACTAACCTGCAAGGGCTAGTACGTTGTTTTTATTCGATTTATTGGTGCCGGAGAGATGAATCGAACACCCGACCTTCTCATTACGAATGAGCTGCTCTACCGACTGAGCTACACCGGCGAAGACTCGAATTATATATCGGAATGGTAGCGTGTCACGCGTTCCACTTCATTTTTTGAGCCCAGGACCACGCTGACGCGCTCGTGCAACTGCGTGGGCTGGATGTCCAGGATGCGCTGCTTGCCGTTGGTGGCGGCGCCGCCGGCCTGCTCGACGAGCCAGCTCATGGGATTGGCTTCGTACATCAGGCGCAGCTTGCCGGGCTTGTTGGGTTCGCGCTTGTCCCAGGGGTACAGGAACACGCCGCCGCGCGTGAGGATGCGGTGCACGTCGGCCACCATGCTGGCGATCCAGCGCATGTTGAAGTCCTTGCCGCGCGGGCCTTCGGTGCCGGCCAGGCATTCGTCGATGTAGCGCTTGACCGGGGTGTCCCAGTGGCGCATGTTGCTCATGTTGATGGCGAATTCCTTGGTGTCCTCGGGAATGCGCACGTTCTCTTCCACCAGCACGAACGAGCCCTGCTCGCGGTCCAGCGTGAACATGGCGACGCCGTCGCCCACGGTCAGCACCAGCGTGGTCTGGGGGCCGTAGATGCAGTAGCCCGCAGCCACCTGCTGGGTGCCGGCCTGCAGGAAGTCCTCGGTCATGACGCCGGGGTGGCCTTCGGGCTTTTTCAGCACGCTGAAGATGGTGCCGATGCTCACGTTCACGTCGATGTTGGAGGAGCCGTCGAGCGGATCGAACAGCAGCAGGTACTCGCCCTGCGGATAGCGGTTGGGCACCACGTAGATGCTGTCCATCTCTTCGGACGCCATGGCGGCGAGGTGGCCGCCCCATTCGTTGGCTTCGATGAGCACTTCGTTGGCGATGATGTCCAGCTTCTTCTGGATCTCGCCCTGCACGTTCTCGCTGGCGGCCGTGCCCAGCACGCCGCCCAGCGCGCCCTTGTTCACGGCGTGGCTGATGCTCTTGCAGGCACGGGCGACCACTTCGAGCAGCAGGCGCAGCTGCGAGGGGATGAGGCCGTCCACCCGCTGCTGTTCGACGAGGTAGCGGGTGAGGCTGATGGTTTTTGCCATGGAGGGGGTTTCCTAATTTTTTGGACGTGATCAGTCGGCCAGCGCGCGGGTGACCACCTCGCGCACATCGTTGGACAGGTCGGGCTTGGCCGCCACGCGGGCGATGGCGTCGCGCGCTGCGCCGCGGTAGGGATCGGCCAGCTTCTTCCAGCGGTCGAGCGCCCGGGTCAGCCGCGCCGCCACCTGCGGGTTGAGCGTGTCCAGCTCCAGCACCCGGTCGGCCCAGAACTGGTAGCCCGCGCCGTCCAGCCGGTGAAAGCCCCCGGGGTTGGCGCTGCAGTAGCTGAAGATCACGCTGCGTGCGCGGTTCGGGTTCTTGAGGCTGAAGTCCGCGTGTTTCATGAGCTGCTGCACGGCGGCCAGCACCTGCCCGCCGCGGTCGGGCGCGCCCGCCTGCAGCGAGAACCATTTGTCCAGCACCAGGGCCTCGTCCTTGAACAGGGCGTGAAAGCGCGCGAGCGCCGGCTCGGCCAGGGCATGGCCGCTGTACACCAGCGCCGTGAGGGCGTTGAAGCGGTCGGTCATGTTGCCGGCGTCCTTGAAGCGCTGGTACGCCTTGCCCGGCCACACGCTGTCGCCCGTGGTGCGGGCCGCCAGGCACAGCATGGACAGCGCCAGGCCCGACAGCGCGCGGCGGCCGGCCGAGATCGCATCGGGGCGGTAGGCGCCCGTGTCGTGGTGCTGCGCCCAGATGGCTTCCCACTCCGGCTGCAGCGCGACGGCGAGCTGCGTGCGCATCGCTTCGCGCACGGCGTGCACGCGCTGCGGGTCCACCACGTCCAGGTGCTCGGCGATGTAGCCCTCGGAGGGCAGGCTGAGCACCAGTTCCTTGAAGGCCGCGTCCAGCGCGGGGTGGCGCAGCACGCCGCGCATGGCCTCCACGAAGCTGTCGGGCACGATGGTTTGATCGATGGGCGCGCCTGCCGGCGGATTGATTGCCTCGTCCGCTATGGTTTTAATAGCGATGCGCAGGGCCAGGCGCTGGCCGGCCTCCCAACGGTTGAAGGCGTCGGTGTCGTGCGCCAGCAGGGCGAGCAGTTCGGCATCGCTGTAGTCGATGTCCAGCACCACGGGGGCGCTGAACCCGCGCAGCAGCGACGGCACGGGCTGGGAGCCCACGTTCACGAAGGTGAACGCATGGGTGGCCTCGGTCAGCACCACGGTGCGGTCCGCGCCGCCCGCGGCGGCCTCGCCCTCCAGTTGCAGCGGCAGTGCGCTGCCGTCCGCGCCCAGCAGGCCCAG